>DYKD01000003.1:2150-54735 GCA_020722765.1 Brevinema andersonii
CAGTGTCAATATGGAAAGATCTGGTGATTGAAGTTGTGCTGTTTCCTGCCCTGTCTGCGCTTCTGACTCTCCAATACATTTTGTCCAAAGTTGATAATCCTGCCACGTTGAGGCTTGTCTGTCCAGTCACCTGTGTAAGCCAAATTGTTGAAAATCCGCTGTTAGTAGAAAGGTCTATTATGTAATTGGTAAATCCTGAACCAGAATCAGCGGAGGCAGTCCAAACAAGTGATACGTTCGAGCTGATCCATGATCCGTTTGTGGGAGATTCTGGAATAGGGACTGTGGGTGCTGTGTGATCAATAAGGAAACGTCCAGTAATGGATGTGTACCAGGTTACAGTTCCAATCTTGTGTGAGAGGACACGCCAGGAATTGGTCGCAGGGGGGAGAGCGGAAACTGTTTGATAGTCTGTCCCTGTTGTTGTGACAGAAAGGAGAATCTCCTGGAATCCATTGGTGCTGATTTGGAGTATGTTCGTATCAGCTTGTGATGAGAAACTCCAGAAAAATGCAGGAGTGCTGTTGCTCATAAAAGTGTTTAGCGGTGCGTAAAGTATAGGCATGGGGATGTTTGTATCAACAATGACTTTCCAGGGCCCATAAGTATTTGTGTTTCCTGCCCTGTCCATGACAAAGACAGACCAGTGGTTTGTTGTTGCGTTTGAAAATGTGAATGAGGATTGTGGTTGGTTTGTTATTCTCTGTGATTCGTATCCATTTCCTAGGTCATTGTCAGTATCGAGTAACAACCTGAATTCATTCACTCCGCTTCCTGTTTCTGTAACAGACCACTGGAATTCTACTGTGAGTTTTGTCACAATAGTGTTGTCTGCAGGGAAAGGAGATGAGACCACTGGAACAACAGTGTCAATATGGAAAGATCTGGTGATTGAAGTTGTGCTGTTTCCTGCCCTGTCAAAGGAAGTGACTCGCCAATACCAGATTCCGTCAGACAGAGGGTCACCTCGTTGCATGTTTGTAAGAATAATATTGGATGTAGTATTGATAGGGCTGAAGGCTGCATTGCTGGAAACTTCTATCTTGTAATTGGAAATACCTGAATCAGCATCAAGAGCGGTCAACCAGGTGAAGACCGGATTCCCGTTCTGACAGGAATTACTGGAAGGTGATGCAAGAATTACTTGTGAGGGGAGGACTGTATCTTTCAGGAATGTCCATGTCGGACTCCAGTCGCTAAGATTGCCACTCTTGTCCTCTGCTCTTACACGCCAGTACCATGCCCCGTCTGGAAGATTGACACTGGCATTCGTGGTAACCAGTTTGATGTTTGTCGTCCAATTTGTGAAAGCACTGTTGTCAGAAGCCATGAACCTGTAATTTGATATGCCACTTGCAGAATTGGTAGATGTATTCCACGTAAAAAAGACAGGTGCTGAAGATGTGATGCTGTTGCTTACTGGTGAAACCAGTGATGGAACTGTGGGAGGGGCAAAATCTTCACTTCTAAAACTCCAGGACTTGTTCTCTGTATTTCCTGACGGGTCTTGGATTGTAACTGTTGCGGTCATGACTGTGAAAGGGCTGAAGGGGAGTGGAGGATCAGCGGTTACACTCCATCCGTCATTTGTTGAATAAAAAAATCCGCTGTAACCGTTTATGAAAGAGCCGTTTGACAGGGCTGTAGTAGTGCCTATCTTGCAAAGGATTTTGTTCTGATCTAAAAATGCATTGTCAAGCGCGACAAATGAGATATTGGCGTTTGTATCAATGTTAACAGCATTTCGAATAGGCGAAAGGTTCGTAATCCATGGATTGACAAGGCGGGTGACTGTAGTTCCATTGTTTGTGATGCTTGTGTCTGTATTGCGGATTCCTGTGGAAGAGAGGATTCCGTTCGTTAGAATGACAGCTTTGAAGGATCGGCCTTCGATGGCTGTGTTTTTTATGTCTGCTGTAATGATCAGGTTCGTATGTGATTTGGCGTTTAGTAAATAAAAACGGTAGGATTGGGAAGAAATATCCCAAACCGCAGAGACGCCAATCTGGATATCTGAAACGGACCATAGTCCGTCTTTGTTAAAATCATACCATAGTTTGACAGAATCGATTTCATTGGTAAGGAGTGTCCCCATATTTTTTAGGGACAGTTCTGAAAAAGTATTACCCTGTGAGTCATTCACTTCCAAGCTCATCACGGAAAGCCTTTCCCCCGGATTCTCTGAATCATTTATATCTTGGACTTTGCTAACAGAGAGGCTCATCGTAATATCAGACCAGAGTTCTGTTCCTGTGCTTTGGTTTTCTGTTCCGATGAATACGTTTGTTACAGAAGTCCCTGCAGTGAAGCCGAATATACTGGAAAAAGATATGTTGTTGACATCTCCAAAACCGTCGAATGAGAGCCTGTTCCAGTTGGAAAAGTTTGAAGTCATCCAAAGTTGACCTGAACCTGAGCTTTTATAAGTGCCTGCCAGAAGCCTGTTACTGAGTATGGCAAAGGAATCTATACGCTGGTTTGCAGTATTGCCAAAGCCACCAAAAGCATTTCGTGTCCACAGGGTGCCATCTTTTGAAATCCAGGTTTCGACACCTGTGGAGAAGTTTTCTGCTGCTGCGATAAGATAGTCTTTGTAAACTGCAAGTTTTGTGATAGCCCTATTTTGGCTGTTGCCGAATCCGTTTGTGGTCACTGCCACAGGTGACCATGAAGAACCGTCAGGAGAAACCCATATCTGGGAGCCATTCCAGTTCCGTGTTCCTGCATAAAGTTTTCCGTTGAAAACTTGCAGAGCTTCAATGGATTCATTTTGCGTGTTTCCGAATCCTGCAGGTGCTGCAGTTGACCAGGAGAGACCATCTGCACTAACCCAAAGTTCTCCACCGTCAGTCCAATTGTGGGTTGATGCGAAGATCTTGTTGTCAAATTCCACCATGGATGTGACAACATCACTTTTGTTTCCAACAACTCCATCTTGAATCACCCTGGTCCAATTGATTCCGTCAGGTGATCTGTAAATGGATACCCCGAATCCTCCTCCACTTCCAAAAGCAGCATAAATATTTCCTTGGAAGACGTAGAGTGATGAGGCCTTTCCATATTGTGTATTGTTGAAGGAGTTGCTTGTCACTGTCTCCCAGTTTCCGCCTAGTGAAGACCTCAGTAGTGTTGTGCCTTGCCCGAACATGTTGTTTTCCAATCCTATATAGGCGTATGATCCGAAGAGGATGGAAGAAAGGATTTTTGTATTGTGGGTTTTTCCAAAACCATCCGCATTGAGCTGTTTTAAAGTCCTTGAAAAAGTTTGCCCTGTCATGAGTCTGATTTCTGAAGAAGCGGCACTCTGGTTTCCAGCCCAGTCTTCAGCAGCTATCCTGAAAAAATATTCCTGGTTGGGAAGGAGGTTCAGATAGACATGCCTGTTTGTGGTAGAGGTTTTCTGCGCATAAGAATCCATATTCAGATGGGAGACTGTATCAAATGCTATGACATAGTTTTTTAGATCCTGGTTTGTAACTTCAGACCAAGAGGCAAGTATGGAATTGTTGAAGGAGACCCCTTTGAAATCAGAAACAGCATCTGGTGATGATAGGTCAACACGTAGTGTCAGTCCGTTTGTGATGGCACGTTGGGAAGGAGTCAGTGTGCTGGATTTTATGTCTGATGGCTTTTTTATGGATGCCCTGAAAGTGGCTGATGGATTCAGAAAATTTCCAGTATCCAGTGTGATGAGTATGTCTGAACCGTCAGGAATGGAAAGACTGTTGTTGGTCCAAGCGTTAGTTCCGTTGTCGAAAAGTTTTGCCAGGAAAATGTCATTGTCTGAGAAGGCTCCTGTAGGAATCATGTCTTTCCAAATCTTGATGCTTTTTATCTGTGCAATGGCCATGTTGCTTAGGTTCTCCATCCTGATAGACCCCAAGGGATTCTGTTTTGTGTTGAAATATTTGAACGTAAGAAGTTCTTTGTTTGATATGTTGACAGACATGGAATAGGAATTTCCTGTGATAAGATGGTTGGTCAGTATATACACGAACTCGTTGTCGTTTGTTATTGTGACAGTAGCCAGATTGGTAACAGAAAGAGAACTAAGAACACCGTTTGAACATCTGAGTCCCTTGCGAAGTGTGGCCATTCTGATTGTTTTTCCATCCCTTGCTGTAATAGGTGTGATATCAGCCGAGATGATAAGAGGGATATCCTGTGCTACAGATAAGTTTGTAAAGTCCCATGATTTTGTGGACATGTTGAAACCAGCGGCCTGGATAAAGGTGTCTCCTGCAGAAAAGAGTCCATTGGAATCCATATCCCTGAACAATTCCATTTTGGTGATGTCAATATAAGGTTCAGCTGTCCCGAGGTTTGTAATTTTTATCCTGTTGATGGAATGCCCATAGATATCGATGACCTTCAGATTCATGAGGGAAATGCGAATTTGTCCTGGACCGACATTCGCGGGAGGGCAATCAGAAATTTTTTCAGGGAAAATTTCATTTGTGCGGATGATGTTGTTATCATTTGAGATTGTGCTTGTGATGAATGACCCGTCTTCCCAGATAATGTCACCTAAATTGAAAGCTGGTCTGAAAGTCCTGCCAGGCTCGCCATTTTGTGATGTTGTCATGCGGATGAGAAGATTTGTATTAGCCTCGATCTTTGGCGGCCAAGAGTCTCCTGCTTCATAAACCCATGCTTTCAGGTCAGCTTGGTAATTCATGCTGGAAATCCCTTGGTCAGTTGGCCAAGGGTCAAGATTGTAGTTTGCGTTCCCATCATAATAAAGAAATATAGATGAGATGTCCATGTTAGACATGTTACCCAGATTCCGTAGGACCATCTTTTTTATTTTTTTGCCAGCAGTATTAAGAATCCTTAGAGCCATGGCATTTGTATTCTTATATCCGATTGTCAATGATGGATAATTTGTTGCAACCTTGACATCATAGAGATAAGGACCGATGAGAACGAGATTCCTGTTTGTATAGGAGTAATGGAGCATTCCGCCATTCGAACAGATGATGTCCCCTCTGCGTGTGGGAATGCCTTCCATCCATGCCTTGAAGATAGCGTTCGTCTTTGCTGTTTTTTTAATGTCCACAGTCACAAGCAAAGAAGTGCCTGATGGTATAGCGAGACTGCTAAAGATCCAGCAGTTACTTGTTGCAGTCCAAAGTGCGGGACCTCCCAGCAGCAGGTCTCCTCCATCCAGATGTGAATCAGCATTGACATCGTTCCACAACCTCAGATTTGTGACATCCCTGATATTTGAGACTGTCCCTTTGTTTCTTATGCTAATGGTTGATAGGGAATGCCCTTTCTGGTCTTCTGGCACAAACGAAAGGACAGGAACATCCTTGGTTCCTGCAGCTACTGCTGCGAATTCTGTATCGCTTTGGTTCTTGGCAAGTATATAATCAAAAAGCAGGTCTGAATAGAGGATAGTGCCATCTGTTGAATTTTCTGTTCCTATGAAAAGGGCATTTGAAAATATACAGAGTGACGTGTTTTGCCAGTTGTTCTGGTTTCCCCAGCCGTCATCATTGATTGTTGTCCAAGAACCTGCTGAACCGGTTGTTGATACAAGGAGTCTCGATCTCATGGTCAAAGGATTGATAGTGGCAGCATAAATTTTGTTGCTTCTGACAGCTAAATCATTGATTTTTTCCATGCCCATCCCACTGGGAGCATGGACCTTTATCCAGTTTGTTCCATTGGAAGTGTGGTAGATCGAACCGTCATCACCACCAGCGTAAAGAAAACCATCAAATGTTACCATGCAAAGAATTTTGTTTGGTCGTGGCCATCCTGTTGATAGAAATCCGTTTGTTGTTGAATCTATTCGGATCCAGTTTGTCATGTTGGAAGAAGAATAGATGATAGATCCGTTTCCGTTTCCCACACCTGCATAGATCTTGTTGTTGAATTTTGCAAAGGAGTTTATGGAGTTATTTTGGATATTGCCAAATCCGTTGGTTGTTGGAAGCAATAATGACCAATCACTGGGGTTTCCTGTGTCAGATAGGTATATCCGTGATCCTATGCCGCTGCTGTCTCCAGATGCTGCCAACAGACATCCGTCATTGCTGAATAACGTGACTGCCTTGTTATTGGAAGCATTAAAAAAGTTTGTTGTGATTAACTGCCATGTTTTCCCGTTAGCACTTGAGTGGATTTGGCTTCCTGTGGCAGACCCGTTTTCTGTGCCAGCAAAGATCCTTCCTTTGAAAGTTACGAGGGACGTGATTCTCTGGTTGTTAACGGTTCCAAAAGCGTTTGGCATGTTGTTTGTCCAATGAATCCCGTTTTGGGAAGAATAGATCTGGCACCCATTCCAACGTGATGTACCAGCAAAAATCTTCCCGTCAAAAACAGTCATCTTGCTGATGCTCTGGTTTGTAGACCTGAAGCCAGGTTCATTGACCTGGACAAAACCGGCTACGTCTCGAATGATAATAAACAAGAGAAGTATTGTGTAAAAAAATCGCATCAAACACCCCTTGAGATTGCGTTTTTTTTTAAAATATATGAAAGGCCGTTAAGGTACGATCTCGCCGAAATAGTAGGTGCCAGATATGTGATGTACGGAACCAAGATCGAAATTGTAACCGAAAGCATAATCAAACCGCAGGTCTTCGAGGTTCACGCCTAGTCCTGTCGTGATTTCGCCATTATATCCTATGCGACCCTTGAAAATCTTGTAAAAGGTGTATTCCATTCCAAAACGTGGCTTGATATCCCTATCTTTGAAAAGTGTAGCAGAGAAATCCATGGTTATGTTGAGTGTGTCGTAGATGGTCCTGTAAAGTGCGCCGAAATTGAGATCCCAGAGATACCAGTCCCGCTCTGCTTCAAATTTGACTGTTGGTGGAACAAAGTTGTTGATCTTCAATCCGAATACCATGTTCTTGAGGAACTGTGTGTATTTGAAATCTATATGACCAGGATAATATCGTACACCAAGGTCAAGACCGATTCCGTATCTGCCATCACCAGCAATGCCAGCGCTATAGATTTTCATGTTTGCGCCAGCTTCAAAATGTTTGAAGGGAGGGAAGACTCTCTTGTATAGGGAAAGTTTTTGTGCAAAGCTTAGGTTGAGTACGAACTGGTATGCTTTGAATGTCCCTATGCTTTCAAGGTCTTCGCTGAGTCGTTGAATGTCACCGGATCCGATGTACATGATGGAACCAGAAGCAACACCCAGATTCCAGATGGGGTATGTATATCCCAGAAAAACGAAGGAAGAACCAGCAAAAAGTGTTTCAAAATAACCGCTCACTTCCTGTCTATGGATTTGGACAAGACCCGCAGGATTCCAGAAGGAAGCAGTGGTGTCATCCGCTAGTGCGACAAAGGCTCCACCCATTGCATACCCACGGGCACCGAGGTTATAGCTGAGTATGGGGGAAATCACACCACCATCATCAGATGTAGCAAACAGCTGTGAAGTGGAGAGTACGGTCAAAATGAGGAGTAACAGACTATGCTTTTTCATCATATATATCATCGTCAATTTCATGATAAAAACTGTTGCAATTATTGTTCCTACAAAATAATAAAAACGGGATAATATTACTGCTAAAATAGAGCATTTTATGGAATTTTTAGTAGAAACTTTTTATTTATAAGTGTATATTATTTATACTTATTGTATAAATAATATACACGGTGATTTGATTTATAAGAATCTGTTTTCTGTTAAATTGACAAAATATTGGATTTGTCTTATAATTTGTTTTTGGAAAATAGGTATTTTAGGAGTCTTTATGTTTATCTTTTTTTTGGCTGTCTTTCTCGCCTTGTCAGTCTCTTTTTTATGTTCTTTGCTTGAATCCACATTACTTAGCATGTCTACAACGGATATTGCTGATATATCAAGTAAAAAACCGAAACTGGCAAAAGTATGGACTCAATACAAAGATAATATTCAACGGCCCATTTCATCCATCTTGATTATGAACACATTCGCCATATCTGTAGGTGCTACTATATCTGGTGCCACTTTCTCAGAAGCTTTTGACTCGAAATACCTTCCTGTCTTTTCTGTGATTTTCACGCTGATCATGTTCCAGTATGGAGAGATTCTTCCAAAGACGTTTGGTGTTAGATATAGGAAATCTTTAGCTCCCTATGTTGAACCTGTCTTGAGATTCCTGATTATTTTTATGAAACCATTCTCCTGGATAGCTAGAATTTTAAATAGGCCTTTTGAGGGACGAAAACAGGTCAAGCAACAGATTGATACGGTCCAGGAAATCAATATTCTTACACGTTTCGCAAGCATAAATAAGATTATCAACTCAGACCAGGAAGCTATTATTGAACGGAGCATGCAGCTTTCCAGAACGAAAATTTCCGAAATCATGATTGAAAGGGATGAAATCAAGACACTGTCCTCTTCCATGGATCTCATGGCAGCATTGATTGAAGCTCACATCCATCATCATACCCGTTTCCCTCTTGTGGACGGTAGCGTTGACAAGATTGTTGGATATGTCAATTTTAAGGATATTGTGAGCGCTTTGCAGATTAATCCTCAGAATCCAAGTCTGAAAGGGATTGTGCGGCCCATCATGTTTGTCCAGCATGACGAGAGTCTGACTTCACTGTTGGCAAAGCTGACCAAGACTTACCAGCATATTGCTGTAGTGCAGGACGAAAAGAACAACACGATTGGTCTTGTGACCATTGAAGACGTGATAGAATTCATGATGGGTGAGATACAGGACGAATATGAAAGTCTTCCCACATTGCACTACCAGATAGCGGAGAAGCGATTTCTTGCAGGTGGGGGTACGTCCCTCTCTGTGCTACGCAAGGAGTTCCAGCTTGACGTCTTAGATAGCCAGCAGACTGTCTGTGAATGGCTGACAGAGAAGTTCGAACGAATCATTCATGTTGAGAAGAGCCTGGTCTATGGGAATACGAGGTTCATCATCCGTAAAGTGAGAAATGGCAAGATATGGGAAGTGATTTTGGAGAAAGTCTCGGATACGCTTTAGCCTGTTGCATGTGCTTGAAGGGTTTGTTGTTGTGTTTATATATGCATGGATTTATTTGACTATATGCATTGATTGTCGCTATATTGCATATAGGTATTGAGGTTAGCATGCGAACGACTCTGATATGGCCTGATAATCTGATAAATGAATCGATGAAATTGACCAGAATCAAATCGAAAACCGGATTGATCAAGGAAGCTGTGACTAATCTTATTGAACGTGAGCAGATACTGGTATTTTCAACATGTTGATTTTAACTTGTTTGAAGAGAACATCCATTAAGAGAGGACTCCGGTAAGATGTGATGTTTCCAGGCTTTTGACTTTTTATGTGGAAAAAGATAATATAGCATACTGGTTCTAATACGGAAAGGTAACATGAATAAGAAACTTCTTTCAGGCAACGAAGCGATCGCGCTTGCAGCATGGGAGGCAGGCGTCACTGTGGGAGCTGGATATCCAGGTACTCCTTCAACAGAAATCCTTGAGAATTTCTCCCAATACCCGGATATCGTTGCGGAATGGTCCATCAACGAAAAAGTGGCTTATGAAGTGGGCATGGGCGCTTCCCTGCAGGGGGCAAGGACTCTCATCACAATGAAACATGTCGGGCTCAACGTGGCTGCTGACGGGCTTTTCACATCAGCTTATATCGGTGTGAAGGGCGGTTTTGTCGTGGTCTCTGCTGATGACCCAGACATGAATTCTTCACAGAATGAGCAAGATAATAGGCATTATGCTGTTTCTGCTAAAGTTCCCATGCTGGATCCTTCAGATTCACAGGATGCTTACTCGTTCATGAAGTTCGCTTATGATTTGAGCGAAAAATATGATACACCTGTCATCTTCAGGACAACAACACGCATCTCCCATTCCAAGACAATCGTCAACTGCGATGAAGTCAATAATCCAAAAAGGCCTAAGATTGGATTTGAACGCAACATGCCTAAGTATGTTATGATCCCGGCATTTGCACGTCCACGTCATAGGATTATCGAAGAACGTCTGCTAAAACTTGCTGATGACGCCTGTTCATGGGATATCAACAGGATGGAGATGAAAGGGACTGAAATCGGATTCATCACTTCTGGAATCTCATATCATTATGTGCGGGAGGCCTATCCTGACGCATCCATATTAAAGCTTGGTCTCATCAATCCATTACCCATGAAACTGATCAAGGCATTCGCATCAAAAGTGAAGCGTCTTGTGGTTGTGGAAGAACTCGATCCTGTTTTTGAACAACAGATCAAGGCTTCTGGAATCATTTGTGAGGGGAAGGCGATGTTTCCTATTACAGGAGAGCTGAACCAGGATATAGTCCGCAGGGGAATGACGGGTGGGAAGAAAGGCTTTCCTGCAGTTGTAAGTTCCATCAAGCTTCCACCTCGGCCACCGTCTCTCTGTCCTGGTTGTCCGCATAGGAGTGTTTTTCAGATTCTCAACAAGCACAAGCTGACAGTCACAGGAGATATCGGATGTTACACTCTCGGTGTGCTTCCTCCTTTCAGTGCTATGGATACCTGTGTTGAGATGGGGGCCAGTGTGGGTATGGCGCAAGGCATGGAAGCCGCAGCAGGAAAGGACTACAAGAACAATGTTGTGGCAGTCATCGGTGATTCAACGTTTGCGCATTCAGGAATTTCCGGATTTATCAATGCTGCGTATAATGGTAGACACTCCCTCATCATAGTACTTGACAATGGGATAACTGCAATGACAGGGATGCAGCACAATCCTTTTTCCGGGAAGACAATCCTCAACCAGCAGACCATGTCTGTTGATTATGTGAAGCTTTCAGAAGCGATCGGTCTTCCTTCTGAGCAGGTCCGTGTTGTGAACGCATACAAGCCTGAGGATATAGAAAATGTTCTTCTGGAGTTGCTATCCATGAAAAAACTTTGTCTTATGGTCGTAAAAGGACTTTGCGTCATTGCAAAAGGAAAAGGCAAATACGATTAAGTCGGATTCCCGTTAAAAAAATAAAGGATCAGATGATGGAAAAAACACATAATGTGTTGATGGTCGGAGTGGGTGGCCAGGGCGTCGTGCTGGCAAGTGACATCCTCAGTCTTGCTGCCATGGATTCAGGTTTTGATGTGAAGAAGAGCGAAACTCATGGTATGAGCCAGCGTGGTGGTTCGATTTTCAGTTTTGTCCGTTTTGGAAAGAAGGTCTATTCACCTCTTATTTCTGAAGGCCAAGCTGACCTGCTTGTTTCCATGGAAGAGATGGAGACTCTCCGCTGGCTGGAGTATTTGAATCCAGATACGAGGCTGTTTGTTTCCAAAACCCACATACTTCCCGCGAATGCGACGGAATACCCGTCTGGTGTGGAGGACGATCTCAGGAAAAATTTTAAGAATCTCAGGATGATTGATACAGAGGCGCTTATCAAGACTCTGGGTAACCCGAAGTTCCTCAATGTCTGCTTGCTTGGACTCATGGCTGACCACTTGTCCATAAAGCAGGAGGCCTGGTCTTCTGCCATAAAAGGTTCAGTACCCGAAAAGACTTTTGAAAAGAATATGGAAGCTTTTACGTTAGGACGCAAAATCAACAAGGAGGGTTAATGTGATTTTCAACAAGACGTATGAGACAATGCCACGGAAAAAACTTCGGGCTCTGCAAGGTAAACGGTTACGTGAGATTGTGGGAAAAGTGTATAAGAACGTTGATTTTTACAGGAAGAAGATGGATGCCATGGGTGTGAAGCCTTCGGATATCAGGAGCATCGATGATATTGTGAAACTTCCTTTTACTACAAAAGATGAAATGCGCGAAGTTTATCCATACGGCCTTCTGGCTTGTCCGAAAGAAGATATTGTCGAGGTTCATACGTCTTCTGGAACAACCGGCACTCCTGTTGTGGACGCATATACAAAAAAAGACATAGAAATCTGGTCTGAAGTGATGGCACGTACGCTTTCCATGGGCGATGTGACTGAAAAAGATATTGTTCAGAACGCTTATGGTTATGGTCTTTTTACAGGCGGACTGGGAGTGCATTATGGGACGCGGAAGATTGGTGCGACCGTCATTCCAATTTCTGGTGGGAACACAAAGCGCCAGCTTTCCATCATG
This sequence comes from Brevinema andersonii, assembly GCA_020722765.1. Taxonomy (GTDB): domain Bacteria; phylum Spirochaetota; class DYKD01; order DYKD01; family DYKD01; genus DYKD01. The sequence continues at coordinate 14,197 of DYKD01000003.1, forward strand.
AAAGATTTCGGTACCACTGTTTTGACATGTACGCCTTCCTACACACAGTATCTTGCGGAAGTTGCGAAAGAAGAAGGAATCGATATTTCGAAGCTTCCGCTTAAAGCCGGATTTTTTGGTGCAGAGCCTTGGAGTGAGACCATGCGTAAGGAGATTGAAGAGCGGCTTCACCTGAAAGCGTATGACATATACGGTCTTACTGAAATCATAGGGCCTGGCGTTTCTGCTGAATGCAAGATGCAGAATGGTCTTCATGTTAATGAGGATCATTTTTATCCAGAAATCATTGATCCTGTCACAGGAAAGCAGCTGCCTTATGGTGAGAAAGGCGAGCTGGTCATTTCAACCATCACAAAAGAAGGAACTCCTATCATCCGTTACAGGACACGTGACATCACATGGCTGATGCCTGAAAAATGCGAATGTGGCCGCACATCAGTGCGTATGCACAGGTTGCTTGGTCGTACAGATGATATGCTGATCATACGTGGAGTGAATGTGTTCCCATCACAGATTGAACAGGTTCTCCTGCAGGTGGAAGGTGTTGAACCTCACTATCAGCTGGTCGTTGAGAGGAAAGATAGGCTTGATTATCTGGAAGTGCAGGTTGAGATGAATGAATCCCTTTTTTCAGATGAGATCAAGAATCTGGAGTCAATGGAAAAGACTATCGAGCAGAAGCTGTATTCAGCATTAGGCATCCATACAAAGGTGAAGCTTGTGGAACCCAAGGCTATTGCACGGAGCGAAGGCAAAGCGAAACGAATCATTGACAAACGTGTCATATAGGGAGGAACATCATGAGTTTTAAACAGATTTCGATTTTCATAGAAAACAGGGAAGGCCGTCTTGCTGATGTGACACGTTGCCTTGCCGAAGCGAAAATAAACATACGTGCCCTTTCATTGGCAGACACTTCGGATTTTGGCATGTTACGGCTGATTGTGAATGAACCAGACAGATGCAAGCGGATATTGAAGGAAAAGGGTTTCATGCTGCAGGAAACCGAGGTTTTGGCTGTTGAGGTCGAGGATGCACCTGGTGGACTCGCGAAAGTGCTTGATTGTCTGGACAAGGTGAAACTGAATGTTGAATACATGTATGCTTCCATAGAAAAGAACAGAAACAATGCCATAGTCATTTTCCGGGTTGAAGACAAGGTGAAAGCCGAACAGGCTTTGCAGTCTTGTGGAATCGCTCTGGCAAATGCGGATGTCCTGATGAACGTGTAAAAGCTAAAAATTTTTTTTATTGATATCCATCAGACCTATGCAAACTTTACATGATTATTCTTGTTTGTAAGATGTGACTCTGTCAGATGGCATCCGCAATAAGGATGTTACGGATAGTCATAGATTCCTATAAGATCCTTATCAACTAAAAATGGGAAAGTGATACATGGGATGAAAGTACCAAGCAATAATCCTGATTGATAAGAAAAGACTTCTTCTATAAAACAACTGTTATTATCGAATGTGCTAGCAACTCTAACAACAGGCTTCTCCCGGAAACTTTTAATCCTACTTTTATCAGGTTTTCAGTCCTATTCATGAGCACTATCGCTAAACTTGCATCCGGATTTTTGAATGCTGTTGCTTCAACACGTTCATCCCTCGAAATACAGCCAATACGGATAGCGCCTTCCTGTATGAACTTGCTGAAATGACCTATGTAGTAATAGGCATTCTGATAATGAAGCTTTCCCGTCTTGGTATCAGCAATAATGGGAGCATCACAAAAATTTCCTACATGATTAGGCCCTCCCTGTTCATCCAATACCATATTCCAGTCTGTAAAGCCGACTGTCCAGTTATTCAAATCACCTATGATATCGTGTCCATACCTTTCCCCTAGAGCCCAAGATCCGAGTTTTACTCCGCCCTCTTGACAACCTTCAGTAAAAATCAGTTTATTCTGAGGGAAAGCCTCATGCGTTTTTTCGAGTTGATCGAAATGATCTCCTGTATACCAATGGAACCCGGTTCCCCAGACATACTTTGCCGCTATCGGATCAGAGAGGACCGCTTTAGTCCTTTCGTATACGAGTTCTTTGTTATGATCCCAGATGATGATTTTCACATCTCCTAAACCATCTTTCTTCAGCTGCGGACCTAAAAAGTCACGGACAAAAACCATCTCTTCTTCACCTGAATATCTGCAAGAATCCCATCTCTGTGTGGCATCAGGTTCATTCTGAATGGTCACTCCCCAAATATCAATACCTTCTTTTTTCATTTCTTTGATATATTTTGAAAAATAGAGGGCCCAAACGCTCCGATATTCAGGTTTCAGCTGTCCTCCCTCATTCATCATGCCATTTGTTTTCATCCAAGCAGGAGGACTCCACGGGGAGGCAAACAGTTTGATGGGAAGCCCTCTTTTCTTGATGGACTCTTTTATCAAGGGGAAAAGTGATTTCTTATCCCGGCTCATATCGAAATGGTCCAGATTGACATCACCATCCACTTCAGCATAGGCATAATTACCAAGGGAAAAATCACAACTGTTTATATGAGTTCTGCAAAGGTTATAACCAATCCCTTTTTCCCTGTCAAAATAAGCGGCGATGGCTTCTTCCCTTTTTTCAGGAGGCATCTTGTCCAATGTGACAGACATGGATTCTGTGAAAGCTCCACCAAACCCTTCAACAACCTGGAAGGTTTTGGATTCATCGATTTCAACAACTGATTCGGCGTTCCCTTTTCCTTGAAATTCGATATTGGGCAATTGTGTTAATCGCTCACCTGATTCTTGTGATGTTCTATAAATGTGGGGAACTTTGGTGTTATTCAATGTTTTGTTCTCCTTATGTTGTCTCTTTGGCAACGAATTTAGTCAGTATGTTGATCTTGACAGGCTTGGAATCCTTGTTTTTCCCTATTTCCAGGACACGTCCTATCACTTTCCTTACATAATCTTTTATATTGACATCTATGCTGCTTATACGCGGTGTAGAATATTCAGACAAAGAGGTATTAAAAAAACCAACAACGGCAACATCTTGAGGAACTCTTTTTCCCCTGTCAACAATGGAACGTATAGCGCCAAGTGCCGTCTGGTCTGAACTGCAAATGACTGCATCAACCATGTCATGAGCATCAAAAATCCTGTTCATGGCCTTGTACCCACTCTCCGGATCATCCTCGGCTGGATAGATAGGCTTATGCGCAGGCATGAGCCCATGTGCTTTTAAGGCAAATTCAAAGACCTTTCTTCTCTCAATTCCTTCAAAAATATCCTTTGGAGCGAGATAATAGAGATGCTTTCTTTTTTTCTCGTCGACCAGAGTATCCACAGCTTCACAGATTCCTTTACGTAAATCGAAAAGAACATGATCAAGATTGAAATCCTGCACAAACCTGTTAATGACAATGACAGGCACTTTCGCTTTGAGTGCATATTTGATTGTGGAATACTCTCCCGGAACTGGTGAAATGACAATGGCATTCACCCTGCGGAAGACAAGTTCCTTGAGATAATAATCCTGGCTTTCTGCGGAATTATCTGCGTTAAACACAATTGTACGCAACCCGTTTTTATGTGTCTCCTTACTGAAAAGGGAAGAGAAAAGTAAATTCATGGCAGACATATCCGATAAGAGGAGACCAACCGTATCTGAAGTCCCTTTCGCCAGGTTTTTGGCAGCTAGATTGGGGATATAGTTGAGCTTTTCCGCTTCTTTTAATATTTTGGCTTTTGTCTTGTCTTTGACAAGAGAGCTATCATTCAAAGCACGCGAAACCGTTGAAGGGGATATGTTTAATGCATTTGCTATATCAAAAATAGTATTTTGTTTTTCAATATCGTTCACTTGAATTATATCTCCTAAAATAAGGTTTTCTTTAAGGTCTTCTTAATATAACCAGGATAGCACGCTTTTTCCATAAATAAAGGATGTTTCCAGGCTCCTGTTTATAAAAAATGATATAGCGCGCTGACCATTTTTTCGGATACCTAACCAACGCGATTTAAAGTGAAAGAGGTCCTTGTGTTTTTTTCAAGGTCTTCTATCCTAATAACGGAAGGTTTGCATGTAGAAAAAATAGGGAACGTAAATAGTTTAAAATGTCAAAATAGAGAATAGCCAGAATCAGCATCCAAGCAGGGATAGCCTGGTCTCAAAGAGATCCAAATATTTCGCCTTCATCTCTGCGGAAAGAAAACTTTGTCCAATCATTTTTTCCATGGAAGGTCTCTTGATTTTTATAAGTTTGAGAATATCTGCGATGACATTGGAATTAAGACCTAAGTATTCCTGTCCAAAATAATCTACTAGCAAATTCTTGTTCAGTTTTTTCATCTTTCCTTTGATAGGGAGTGCGATCTCCATGGGATTTCGTAAAACAATTGAAGTGTTAAGCAAGTCGTAGGCTGGGGAAAGCATTGTTTTCCCATCGTCAGTAATCAAAGAAAAATTCTTTAAATGCATGTCTTCATTGCCACAAATGAAATTGAATAATGTCAGTATGAAGAGTTTCTTCTTTTCGAGAATGGGGAAGCTGCAATATTTTTCAATGGTTTTCGCTACGGTTTCCATACTGGAATTGTATTTTGTTTCTCTCGATTTCTCTGTGAGTTGGGCGAAGTCCTCCATTGCCAATTTTTCTCCATGTCCCTTTCGGTCAAATCTTTTTATGAAGTAGGTCAGGCTGTTGTCTTTGCTGTAGACCATCCCATGAAAAGGCACAGTGATTCCCAATATGGATGCTAACCGCATTGTTAAATCTTCATTTTGTGGTAACTCGGGATAATTCGCTGACTGTGGTTTGAGTATGTATCTGCCATTTTTGTCTACAATCTCAAATCCGCTCTTTGCTCGGTTGACAACTGCGCTCAGCTTGGCTTGCACTCCTTGGATGGACATTTTGCCTGCTCGCAGCACGGATTCTCTTCTTTGTTCCTCGGCACTGAACGGTAGATCTTCAAGATCATTAAGAGTTGAGAGGAGCTTCTTTATTCCTTGTTGGGAATACCGTCCTTCACATTCTGTGTATGTGATGGGGCATCTATTCATCTTTTTCCTCCACTGTAACAGCCCCAATCAAGTCTTGACCCGTGGCAATAAGTTGACTGAAAAGATCATTTTTGTCTATCTTGGCTTGTATCAGCAATCCTTCAAGTTGAGGTCCTTCAGGAAGAAGTCCTTCAAAAAACGGTGGAAAAGTTTTATACTCAAATTTTTTTTGTATTATCGGCATAGTGAGAGAGACTGGGGGCCCATTATAGCTCTCATGATAAGTGAATCTGTAAGATTTTTTCGGTTCGATTTCACTTAGCTCCCCAGCATACTTTGAATGAACGAAAACTTTTGCACTACGCATAGTTTATCCTTTGGGATCTTTCATGAAAGGACTTTTCAGATCCAGAGTAATGTTGAGCACTTTAAAAATTTTTAGGAGACTATCAAATCTTATGGTCTCTTTGCCTTTTTCGATATCGTAGATTACGGTTTTTCCAACTCCAGCAATCTTGGCAAGCTCATTTCGGGATAAACCACTCTTTTTTCTATGAAATCTAACAACTTCTGCAACATTCATTTAAATCTCCGTTGCCGTTATAACGGTAATAATAGGTAATAATATAATCGTTTTTTGAATAAATGTCAATGTTATATGAATTTTTACTGTAAAAACGGTAAAATATAGTTGTATGTTTCTGTCCGTTTTCCATGGCAATCACGTCGAGTGCATGTTTCCATTGGATCTTCTCGCGTGTCTGGATAATGATAGTGGAAGTCAAGCCTATGCTATTTTTTTTTCGGATGGAAGAGGACATAAATCACAAGTGCGACAATATACAAGTCTGCCACGTTGAAAATCCCAGACCTGAAGATAGGCCCGATTCCTATGTTCATGAAGTCTGTCACATTGCCATAGGCAATGCGGTCAATGATATTCCCTAGTCCACCGCTGAGTCCGAGTATGAGGCTGTTCCTGTAGAGGGGATCTCCCCATTTTTTTTTGAAGACATAGTATGTAAGGAAGGAAAGAACTGCAAGTGGAAGCACTATAAAAACGATGACCCAGAGAGTCTGTGGGATTTCGTTTCCCCATGACAGGAAAGCCCCCCTGTTTTTTGCATAAACGAGGATTATGAAATCACCGAGTACATGGACCATCTCTTTGCCTTGAATGTAGGCGTCTGCCATTTTTTTTGTAGCTTGGTCAAGTGTAATAAGAATGATCATGATAAGGAAGGAAACGATGGGATGCGAAGTTTTGGATGTCATAAGAAAATCTCTTGTGGGAAACGTCTGGTCAGGATGTTATTCAGGGACTTCCCTGTTTTCATAGGAGAGTTCAAGTTTTGCAGGGCTGTTCTGCTGTATCAAGCCTAGGACTTTTGCTACAAAACCGTATGTGAGAGCCTTGTCTGCGCTTATGATGACAGTCTGGTTCTTGACCTGTTGCAGATCCCTTGAAAAAGCGCCAATGTCCTTATAGAGTGTCTTGTTGATGTACATGCGCCTGTCAGATGTGATATAGACATTGATCCGTTCCTGTTTTGTTATGGGTGAGCTTGCTTTGAATCCTGGCAGTTTCAGTTTTATGGAAGATTCGATCAGCACGGGTGTTGTGATGATGAAGACTATGAGTATGACAAGTATGACGTCCGTAAAGGGAATGATGTTGATTTCGGACATCAGGTGCTTTTTCCTGAATTTGGTCAGTGATACCATGTTTACCTCTGGATGATCTCAATCAGTTCTGACAGCCTTACTTCCATCTTGCCTGTAAGGACTTCTATCTCACGGCTGAAATAGTTGTAGAATATGACTGCTGGAATGGCGACAAAGAGACCTGCTGCCGTATTGACAAGTGCTTCTGCGATGCCACCAGTCACTAGGGCTGGTGAGAATGTTTCGATGTTGGATATGCTCCTGAAGGCGTTTGTAATTCCAAGGACAGTTCCGAAAAGTCCAACGAATGGAGTCATGCTTCCCAGAGTTGCAAGTACGGCAAGGTTCTTGTCCAGGAGACTGATGAATTCTGCGCTTTTCCGTTCAACAGCATCCGTGATATATTCCTTCGGTTTGTTCCGGCGTTCAATGGCTGCAGCGAAGACATCACAGGCAGGAGAGCGGTTCTCCTTGCAGAGTTCCAGAGCAGTGTCGTAATGTCCTTTCCGGACACGTTCCATGCAGCTTTCCATGAAGATTGTGGTCTCTTTTTTTATGATTCTGAAGTTCAGGAATTTCTGTATGATGAGTGCTATGGAGACGACTGAACAGGCCAGAAGAATGAAGAATACAGGTCCGCCATGTATGAGTATCTGTAAAAGTGACATGTTTTGAAACATCATATACCTCGTTCTATTTGATTGCTTTTCAATCTATCATGTAAAATCCGTTTTGTCAAAAGAGTAAAAAGACTTCTTTGGGTGAAACGTCCTTATTTCAGTTTTTCAGAGATCTCATTGGTCCAGGATTCAATGGCTTGCCAGTTCCTAAAATCACCCTCAGGAGCCTTAATAATTTTTTTCATGAGGAATTTCACGAAGAAATTAAGCCTGTCATACCGGACTGTTCCTGCAAAACTGGCTTCAGATTCAGGATGAACCAAAGTGCGTGCTTCATCGTTATAAGCCAATGTCATGTTTATGTTTTCAGGTGCAGGGTTGCGCATTGTCAGACAGGTGTTGAACAGGGCTGTCTTCTTGTCTCTCAGTGCAGTGGCGTTTTTCTGGAGGAATGATAAAGCCTCTTTCATCCAGTGGGATGCATGTATGGGAGATCCGAGGACTATAGCCCTGTAGGGGATGATGTCTTTCACTTCTTTTATAGGAAGGATGTCAGATGTCCAACCTTTTTCTGCCAGTTTCTTGCCGATGAAATCTGCGACTTCGGCTGTTGTACCAGTCCATGTTGTGTACGTAATCAGGATTCTTTCAGACATGAGGACTCCTTATTCTCATATAATATATGGTGAGGATGATGTTTTTATGAAATTCTTATTGTCAGTGTTTTTCCCATGGGAGTGGGGAAGAGGTGGACTCTGCAGAAATAGTCACGGTTCTTGAAGTTTTTTGTGAAGAGACCTTCCTGGAAAGAATCCATGCGTGAAATGTCCATTTTTGCAAGATTCATGAAACCGATGAGTATGAGGTTGAATTCCTCTGCTGTGCATGTGCGCTGTTCAGTTCTTGTCTTTTCAGCACTGAAAATACTTGTCAGCTTGTCCCCTCTGTTGTCAAGATGGATTTCCCTGGCATTGAGGATGAAAGCTTTCTTCATGATAGCTTCAATCTTTTCGGGGATGCTCGTGACAGGTGTGTCTGGGTCAAGATTCATATTTCCAAGAGGGTTCAGTTTCATGTCCGCTTCAGTTATTGGGCCATGTATTTTTTCAATGGCTGCCATGACTGAAATCTCTGAAGCCAGCACTAGTTCCACATTGTAGGCTGATGTGAACTTTATCTCCTGTATGAAATTCAGGTTGAAAGGATCTGTAGCTGCGACTGTGAGAGTGTTGTCATTCAGCATGAAAGGGATGAGCCTGTAGCGTTTGCATATATGGGGTGGGATGAGTTTTATGATGATGGGGTCTATGCTTTTGTGGTCTATGTGTATGGCAGGGATGCCGAACTGCTCTGTGAGTACTGCCAGGAGTACGGATTCCTGTATATAGTTGAGGTTTATGAGAGTATGACCAAGACGTTGGCCTGTCTCTTTTTGTACTGAAAGGGCATGTTCAAGCTGTTCCGGAGTGATTTTTTTCTCATTAATGAGGAGTTCGCCAAGTTTCTTGTTTACAGCTTTCATATCAGTATTTTATATCAAACAGGATGATTTTTCAATAAAGAAAAATTGATTTTATCCGTGATTTGGGCTAATTTTTGAGGATATGGCAAATAAGAAATCACGAATCATTGACCTGTTCCTTTTGGCGCTCATCACAGCAGTCTTGGTCAAAATATTCCTGTTTCAGACATTCAAAGTCGAATCTGAATCCATGATGCCGTTCTTGCATCCAGGAGACCAGATTCTTTGTCTTGGTTCCCTCTTTTTTACGCGTATTGTGCGTGATGAAAAGACAGGCAAGAAGCATAAGACCAAGATTATCAGAAGAGGGGATATCCTTGTTTTCAAGCCACCTGTCATTTCGGATGAGGAATACGTGAAACGTGCAGTATGCCTGGAGAAGGAATCCGTAGAGATTGTTTCCAACAAAGTCAGGATTGACGGTGTTGCACTGAATGAGCCTTATGCGGTGTTTGAACAGGAAGTCGTTTTTTACAGGGATCTGGACAGGACGTATGTTCCAGAAGGATATGTTTTTGTAATGGGGGACAATCGTGACCACAGTTCTGACAGCAGGAGCTGGGGAGCTGTGGCGTTGGATCGTGTAGAAGGAAAGATGGTCATGGTATTTTGGCCGTTGAAACATTTCAAGTTTGTATCAGGGAGAAGATGATGTTGCGGTTTTTAACAGCAGGTGAAACGCATGGACCAAGCTTGACAGCTGTTCTGGAAGGCTTGCCAGCAGGATTGAAAATAGATGAAAGCAGGATAAACGAGCAGCTTCGCAGGCGGCAGTCCGGATACGGACGGGGCGGCCGGATGAAGATAGAAGCTGACAAAGTGATTGTCACTTCAGGTGTGCGGAACGGGAAAACCATTGGCGCGCCGCTCGCCCTCATCGTCGAGAATCGCGACTGGGCAAACTGGTCTGGCAGAAAATCTGCCAGACTCAGTGTGCCCAGACCAGGACACGCGGATCTCGCAGGTTCCTTGAAATATGGTTTGTCTGATATCCGCGATGTCCTGGAGAGGGCGAGCGCGCGCGAGACGGCCGCCCGCACGGCGCTGGGCGCCGTGTGCCGCCTGCTGCTGGATGAGTTCCACATCTCAATCTACAGTTTCCTCCGCCAGCTCGGCCCTGTCAAATCAATTGCGGATTATAGGAAAATCATTTCGTCCTATTCCCGTGTTGAAAAATCCCAGCTCCGCACTTTTGAAAACGAAAAAGAGATGATGGCTGTCATTGACCGAACCATCCAGCAGAAAGATACTGTGGGTGGAATCGTCGAGGTCGTCATACGTGGTTGCCCTGTAGGATTGGGAAGCCATGTGCAGTGGGACCGCAAGCTCGATTCAAGACTTGCACAGGCTGTCATGAGCGTTCAAGCTATCAAAGGTGTGGAATTCGGTGATGGATTTTCCATTGCTGACAGACCTGGTTCTGAAGTGCATGACGAGATTTTTCACTCGTCCAGCAAGGGATATTTCAGGAAAACAAACCGCGCTGGCGGTATTGAAGGCGGCATTAGCAATGGAGAGGATATTGTTCTTCGCGCAGTGATGAAACCGATTCCTACACTCATGAAGCCTTTGCAGAGTGTTGACATGGATTCCAAAAAAGCTGCTGTCACGTTCAAGGAGCGGTCCGATGTCTGCGCTCTTCCTGCTGCAGGAGTGGTGCTTGAGAATGTCTGCGCGTTTGTGATCGCTGACGAGTTTATGAATAAGTTCGGGGGGGATTCCGTTGCGGAAATCAGGAAAAGATTCAAAGTGTGAACTCAGGATTTTTCTCACTGGGTTCATGGGTGCTGGAAAATCAACTGTCGGTAACCTGCTTGCTAAAAAGCTGAAAGTGCCTTTCATTGACCTTGACGAGGTTGTTGAGATCCGTGAGATGCGCCATGTCAGGGATATTTTCGCTTCTGATGGCGAAAAATATTTCAGGGAGCAGGAGAGCCTTGCGCTTATGGCTGTCATTGCTTCCCTCGACAAGTTTGTCATGGCCACAGGTGGAGGCATTGTCCTTAAGAAACAGAACAGGGATCTCATGCGTGATTCAGGAAAGATCATCTGTCTGAAAGTGGATGTGAAGGATGTGCTGGAGAGATTGGGAAATGACAAGGAACGGCCACTTCTCCAAGGTAAGGATAAGGAACGCAAAATCAGGTTGTTGATGAAGAAACGTGACTCTTTTTACAAAGACCGTTCGCTCACAATCCAGACATCAGGCTTGAAACCTGTGAACGTAGTCGCAAAAATATTGAAAGCTATAAAGGAAAAATAGAGGTATATCTTGTCAGAACAGGATGTGTTGTTTCCAGAAGCCAATCTTACGCCCATGATGGCGCAGTACATGGATGTGAAACGCCAGAACAAGGATAAGCTGATCCTTTTCAGGCTTGGCGATTTCTACGAGTTCTTCTTTGATGATGCCAAGATCGTCTCACGTGAACTGGGACTCACGCTTACAGCACGCCATAACGATGTTCCCATGTGCGGTATCCCTCATCATGCTGCTGAAGGTTATATTTCAAAGCTGATACAACGTGGCCATAAACTCGCCATCTGTGACCAGACAGAAGACCCGAAACTTGCAAAGAAACTTGTCAAGAGGGAAGTCACTGCGCTCATCACACCAGGGACAGTTACAAACCTTCAGATGCTCTCAGACAAGAAGAACAATTATCTCTTCCTGCTTTGGGCTGATGAGGCTTCTCTTTCCGTCGCTTTCGCAGATATTTCAACTGGGGATTTCCTGGTCAGCTCGTCTCCTAAATCATCAAGAAAAGAATTTTTGGACAACCTCCTTTCCCATTTTCCAACTAAAGAAATCCTTGCCTCTGCTTCTGTCATGCAGGATGAAGAAGTCCAGAAACTTTTGCAATCCCACGGTTGCCAGACTTTTGTTTCTGAATACCCTGACTGGAAATTCGATTTCTCTTATGCAAAAGAGAAAATCCTTTCCCAATATGACCTCAAGAATTTAAAACCTTTTGGATTGGAAGATCGCACTGAACTTGTCGCTCCTGCAGGTGCTGCTCTATCCTACATGGAAGAGACCCAGAAACAGGCACTGAAAAGCCTTAAAGGTATCCAGATTTATTCCCTTGGCACATACATGTATCTTGACCGTTCCACAATCAGGAATCTTGAACTTGTTTCAAACAACCAGGATGGCGGTGATTTCGGTTCCTTGCTTTCTGTCATTGACCGAACTCTTTCTCCCATGGGGGGACGCCTCCTACGCCAGCGTCTTTTACAACCTTTGCTTGACAAGAAAACCATAGAGGATAGGCTTGACCGCGTTGAACATTTTTTCGTTGAAACCATCCGGCGTTCAGAAGTGCGTAATATCCTTTCAGAAATCCATGACCTTGAACGTCTTGCTACAAAAGTCTCCCTGAAAAAAGCGAATCCCAAAGAGATGATGGCTTTGAGAGGATCCCTGCTCGCTTCCCAGAAACTATTGGACCTCCTCAAACCTTCCAAACTTTATGACTGGAAGGATGTGAACTCATGCGCAGAACTGATCAACAAAACGCTTGTTGATGACCCATCGCTTGATTTTGAGGATGGTCGTGTCATAAGGCAGGGTGTGAGCGCAGAACTGGATAAGTATCTTGAATCACAGACAAAAGGGAAGGACTGGATTCTCCAACTGGAAGATGAGGAAAGACGGAAAACACATATCAATTCATTGAAAATCAGGTACAACAATGTATTTGGTTATTACATAGAAGTGACAAATTCAAACCTCGCCCAAGTTCCAAAGGATTATATACGGAAACAGACTCTCACAAATGCTGAACGGTTCACTAACCAGAAACTGCAGGAATATGAGAGTGTCATACTAGGTGCGCGGGAAAAAGTGACAGAATTGCAGAAAAAGCTGTTTGATGAGTTGTTGGATAAGGTGAAGCCCCATATCACTGCTGTGCAGGAAGTCTCTTCCATTGTCGCTGCGATTGATGTTGATTCTGCGAACGCAGAACTCGCCAAGGAGAGCAACTATACTAGACCGGAAATTACCAAACAGGGAGTGTTGAAGATTTCTGCTGGCCGCCATCCTGTTGTTGAACATCTTTTCCGTGCTGAAAGTTTCATACCCAATGATCTGGTACAGGATGAGGAGGAGAACAGGCTCTTCATCATAACGGGTCCGAACATGGCTGGAAAATCGACCTACCTCCGCCAGAATGCGCTCATCGTCCTTCTTGCACAGATGGGATCCTATGTCCCTGCCTCATCAGCAGTTGTCGGTATATGCGATAAGATTTTTACACGCGTGGGTGCTTCAGACAACCTCATACGTGGTGAAAGCACGTTCCTTGTGGAAATGCAGGAGACAGCGAATATCCTTTATAATGCGACAAAGGATAGCTTCATAATCATGGATGAGATCGGCAGAGGAACAAGCACGTATGATGGCCTTTCTCTGGCATGGTCGATTGTTGAATATCTCTGTGAAAAAGTGAAAGCGAGGGCCCTTTTCGCTACGCATTACCATGAGATGACTGTGCTGGAAAGCATGAAAGGGGTACGGAATTTCAATATCCTTGTCAAAGAATACAAGGATGACATTGTCTTTCTAAGAAAAATTGCAGCAGGAAGCGCAGATCGCAGTTATGGGATACAGGTCGCAAAACTGGCAGGAGTCCCACTGCCTGTGCTGAAGCGGGCAAAACAGATTTTGACAGATCTGGAAACTGACAATGTGCGTGATGTGATCATTGAACAGAAAAAAGCAGAAGCGGTTGGAGGAGAGAATGGTCACCAGATTCCCATGTTCAAACAGGAACTCCCTTCCTATGTTGAAGAGTTGCGTAGCTTGGATGCGGATGCAATCACGCCCGTTGAGGCTCTTAACCTCATAGCAAAATGGAAAAAGGACTTGTAATTTTCAGGCGAGGTGCTGATCCAACCATTGTCGGAATTGTAATTCGTTCATGGCGCCTGGTTGCATCCTGATCATCCTTCCTCCTTTGTAAAGGGCAAAAGAGGGAACTCCCTGGATCCCATGCCGTGCTGCCACTTGCTGTGCTTCACTGACATTTACACTTACCACTTTCAGCATTCCTGAAAATTCTTTTGCAAGTTTGTGAAGGAGCGGCTCCATCATTTTGCAGTAACCGCAAGTTTCAGACCAGAAATCAACCAGAACTGCACCTGGTTCGTTCAATACGGCTTTTTGGAAAGTGTTGTCATCCGCAGAAACAACATCATTATAGAAAACAAGAGCGGTCTTACAGGAAGCGCATCGTGGTGAATCTAAGACCTTCTCTCTGAGAATCCTGTTTACAGTCCCGCAGGACTTACATCTTAATAGGTTGCTATCCATTTGAAAAATATAAAGCTGTTGAACAAAAAAAGCAAGAGGGTATAGTCCGTATTGAACAAATAAAATTCTTTCACACGATTGATTGTCAGGTTTATCTGAAGGTCATCTGATTTACTTGTGCACGAGCCTGCCAGTTCGGTTACTCTCAGGGGTTTGCTTTTTCTTGTGCATGCAAAAGCCACTTCAAGATATTTCCAAGACATTCAGTAAGAGTATTTCTTCTTTTTTAGAAACACTCACATTGCAGTTCGAAAAACGCCTTGCTGTGGAGGCAGGCTGGGCATTTTTCCGGTGCTGATTCGCCCTGGAAGATGTAACCACAGTTGCGGCATTTCCAGGATACGGGCTTGTCTTTCTTGAATACTTTGCCTGTCTCAATGTTGCTGGCTAGTTTTAGAAAACGTTTCTCATGCACCGCTTCCACCTTTGCGACCTCTCTCCAAAGAGTGGCAATTTCAGGGAAGCCTTCCTTGTCAGCAATCTCTGCAAATTCAGGATAGAGTTTTGTATGCTCCTCGTTCTCACCAGCAGCTGATGCTTTGAGGTTGTCCATTGTCTTTCCCAGAGACGCAGGAAAAGTGGCATTAATATCTACTGCAACAGGTTCTTTCATATTGTCTGTTATGGATTTGAAGAAACGTTTCGCATGTTCGCGTTCGTTATCCGCTGTCTCAATGAAAATTGCCTCGATCTGGTTGAATCCTTCGTTTCTTGCTGCGGATGCATACATGGTGTAGCGGTTTCGTGCCTGTGATTCTCCAGCAAATGACTTCATCAGGTTTTCGAGTGTCTTTGTTCCTTTCAAGTTTTTCATGTTATCCTCCAGATTGTTTTATTCTTTTGAGATTTGAATATAGGTCTGCCAGTTTTGAAAATCAAGTATTCCAAATTTCTTAAAAGCCAGTTCATTTGCTAGGAGATGATTCAGTGTATTTGATTTTTGGTCCTTATCCCAAAGTTCGTTGCAATGTGATAAACGCAATCATTTTCATGTTTTTATTTATTCTCTCCGATCTACTCCTACGGGCAAAGCAATTCTATGTAGACAACGTTTGAGATGCGTTTCCAAAAGTTGTGAAGAGCATCTCCTTGACTAAAAAGAATGTCATTATCCGACCCGACACACTCAGAGGCTCCTTCCACCGTGTCATGACCCGATGGGATATTGTCAGCTTTTAAGGCGAACTTTGTGATCATATCTAATTTTAGGTTCTGGATTGTAGACGGCATCAGTTGGGTGGATTGCCTTGGAAAGAAGGTTTCCTTTGGAACTTGAATATTTATGTTGACTTTCTGAATAAAAATGAATATATTTTTCTAATGATTTTTCAAGTGAGAGGATGATATGCCCAAAACCATAACTATGAGGATTGATGACAGTGTTTATTCGATTTTAAAACAAGCGGCATCTGGTCATAAAAGGACTATTTCCAATTTTTTGGAATATGCAGCAATCAACTATATTTCTGCAGATGCTTTTGTATCTGATGAAGAAATGGATGAAATCCTCAAAGACAAGCAATTGATGCATCGAATAAACCTGGGGCTGTCCGATATAAAAAAAGGGAAATATAAAGTTGTCCTTTAAATACAGTATCGCTGAAACTGATGCTTTTGTCAGGTCTATTAAAAGAAGTGACCAAAAAATAGTTGAAAAGATAAGGACTGTGATTTATCCGCAATTAAGTGAAAATCCTTTTTTTGGGAATAATATCAAAAAACTCAAAGGTGAGCTTCAAGGTCTGTATAGGTACAGGGTTGGTGGTCATCGGTTGTTTTATAAGATTGACCAGGGTAGGGTCATAGTTTTTATGCTCGAATTAAAACTGAGAAAAGATTCATATAAATAAAAGAGAGGACCCTGCTCTTCTGGATTCTCTTTGCACGGAGGATGAAATGAATTTCGATATGCTTGCAAAAAAACGGCAGAGCGTGAGGATGTTTTCTTCCAGACCTGTTGAACGTGAAAAGATAGAAAAGTGCCTGGAGGCTGCGCGCTTGGCCCCTTCCGCACAGAACAGTCAGCCCTGGAGTTTCATGGTCGTTCAGGATAGGTCTGTCTTGGATGACCTTTCATTACGCGCTTTTTCAGGCATCCATTCGCATACGAAATTTGCCTCTGCAGCTCCGGTCATTGTTGTCATGCTCGCAAAGCTTGACCTGTTCACTCATGTTGTTGGGAAGCAGGTTCAGAGCATTGATTTCTATATGCTGGATATGGGAATTGCAGGAGACCATTTTGTCATGCAGGCTGAAGATCTAGGTTTGGGTTCCTGTTGGATCGGATGGTTTAATGTGAAAGAGACACGGAAGTGTCTTGACATACCCCAAAAATATAAGATCTGTTCCCTGATCGCTTTGGGTTATCCATCTGAAGATATTCCCAAGCGTGAGAAGAAAAGGAAGCCGATGTCAGAAGTCCTCTTGAAATGGGTCTGACTATTGTTTTGCAAGCCAGTTCAATGCTTCTTCACGTGTGGGGAAAATTGGAATATTTCTTTTTGTGAAAGTCATAATCGCAGTATAGGCGATTTTTTGCAACCCTGTGATTCCTACCAGTGCGCTCGCTTTTATGTAAGGTTTATTGTGAGCAGCAAAATCTTTGAAGGCTTCTGAGATGTCTGTATTGAAACGCAATCCAGATACGTCTGTCAGGACATAGAGGCTGGAAAGAGGATGTTTGGCTACTTCTGTTTTACCTTCTTCCAGAATTTTAAATACGGTTTCCTTGTCTTTTAAAGCGAAGTCAAAAATAAGTATTTGTTTCCCTTGATGGTTGGTTTTCTGGACAAAGCTCATACTTAGAACCTCCATGAAATATTTATAGGAGTATAATAGTCTTTTTTGTTGTAAATTCAACTTTGCAACAAAAGAAAGCGTTTTTTTTCAGGGGGGATTGACTTTTCCTGGAAAAGTCCGTATATTCTTCAGGACGGACTAGTCCGTCCGTAGGAGAGTTTATGGATTTTTCGCTAAAAATGAAAGAATTAAGCGATTTAGATAAGAGCATTTTGGAAAAAGCATTTATTGAATTTTCTCAAAAAGGTTACTACCGAGCTAACATGGATGTGGTAGCGGATGCTCTAAAAATAGGCAAAGGGACGTTATACCGGCATTTTAAATCAAAGGCTCTTCTTTTTGTAGCTGTGCTTATTGATCTTTTTCAAAAAGCGTCTAAAAATCTGGATGGGATTCTTGATATCGAAGATGATCTTATGGCGTTTGATC
Source organism: Brevinema andersonii (assembly GCA_020722765.1). Lineage (GTDB taxonomy): Bacteria > Spirochaetota > DYKD01 > DYKD01 > DYKD01 > DYKD01. The sequence continues at coordinate 31,503 of DYKD01000003.1, forward strand.
AATTTATTGACAGGATTGTCATAGCTACTGAAAAAGGACATCTTATGAAAAATTCATTCTCCCATTTAGAATTGGATTTTTTAAAACAAGAAATGGAATCAGGGGATGACTTGAAGCAGATTGGATTATATATGAAGAAAATGAGAGCTGACATGTTAGCGGTCTTGGTGAAAGTGCTTGAGAGAGGGGCGCGCAATGGTATATTTCGTAAGGGATTGCCTCTCCCACTCACTGCGGAAATCATTTTAACCACAATGGTATCCCTCCGAATGTCGTCGGATTGCCCAGAGTTGGGGCATAAAGCAAAGGGTAACTTTGAAAAGGATTTGAATGAGATTAAGCAATTCATTTTGAGGAGTATTGTCAATGAAAAAAAATAGTATCTGGTTTTTGATGTCATTTGTTTTTTTCAGCTCAATAGGTTTTGCTTCAGAGAATTTGACGGTCAATCAATGTGTGGAAAAAGCTATTGAAAATAATTTGGATATAAAAAATGCTATCTTAGGATATAAGCAGAATGAGACAGATATGTTGAAGACATTGGGACGATATATACCAGGATTGGGGGGAGGCTTTTTCAATAACAGGATCAATGAACCTTCTGCTGCCAATTCTTTTGTATCGTACCCCATTGATGCGGTATCGATTACTCCGAATGTTTCTATGGGATTGCCAGGGGGAGGGTTTTTGAAAGCTGAATATACTTTGCAGGACTCTTCAAGTCCTTCAACTCTAATTATGGGGACGATTCCTGCAGGCGGGGACAGTTATACGAGGAAATTTGCTTTTACTTACACACAACCGTTGCTTCAAAATTTCCTTTTTATTCCAACAGATATCAATGTACTGAGAATGGCAACCTCTTCCCGTAAGATAGCGAAGTATGTCATTTTTCAGGCTGCTGAAGGAATTGCTTTCAGTTCTTATATGAATTATATAAATCTCATCATTAATAACGCGAATGTTATTGTCAAGAGTAATTCTTTGGAACGTGCCAGATTACTTTTGAAGAGAAATTTGGAAAACAAGGGTTTGGGTCTGGTAGAAGATACAGATATACTTGGTTCAAAAGCACTTCTTAATATCAGAGATGCGGATTTCTCAACAACTAAAAATGCCGAAGTAAATATCATCAACTCTCTCAAACAACTTATGAATGATTCATCAGATTTTACTATTATGAATGAGATTAATCTTACTTGTAATTTATCCACAAACGTGGAAGCCTATAAGAATGAAGTAGAGGCTGCCTTGTCAAATAGGATAGAACTTAAACTTTTACGGGAGCAGGAACGTTTGATGAATTTAAATATCCTGATAGCTAAAAGTCAACTTCTCCCCCAGCTCAATTTTGTTGGTACGTGGAGTCGGTATGGGAACGATGCGAATAAGGATACAGCATATCATGTGATGGCAGATGGTGCTAATAAGGGATGGGTGCTAGGATTAAATCTGAATATGCCCATAGTCCCTCTGGCTTCCATGCAAGATTTGAAAAAACAGAAGATGGAATTAGAAAAGATCCATAATAATATAGAAAAAACAGTCCTTCAGATTAAGAATCAGGTTTCTGCGCAGGTGAAGTCTATACAGCTACTACAAAAACAATTTTTACAGATGGAAGAGGCTGCAGAATTTCAGAAGCAAAGGCTTCAAAAAGAGGAAGAGAAGTTCAGGTTGGGACGATCTTCCACACGATTTCTCATTCAAGCTCAGGATGATTTGGAGAATGCTGAAACCCAGATGTTAGCTTTGCGGTGGCGTTATTATATAAGCCTGATTTCTTTGGAGTACTATAAAGGGCTTTTATTAAAAAATTGTAATTCAGCGATTTATAGCAAATTAGACTCTATCAAATAATCTCGTGTTAAGAAAATCATTAAAGGAATCATCAAATGAACATAGGCAATTTTTCTATTCGTAATTCAATCTTGGCTACCATGCTCATGGTTTTTGTGGCAGTTTTTGGCCTTTTAGCAATCAAGAATATTCAGAAGGAGGTTTTACCTCCTATTGACTTAAACTATATAACTGTTTTTACGGTTTATCCAGGCGCTTCTGCCATAGATATTGAAAAAATCATAACTGCTCCCATTGAAGAAGCGATTCAATCTGTAAGTGGTATTGAAAAAATCAGTTCTTCATCGTTGGAAGGCGTTTCCAGTATTTTATGTGAATTGAAAACGGACGCAGAAAAAGAGCAGGTTTATAGTGACATCAAGAGTGCTGTTGATAAGGTTCAGGAATTGCCATCAGATTCTCTGAAACCAGAAGTAACAAAAATTGATATCAATGTGCCTATAGTGCAGGTGTCACTTTCATCAAAAAAACTGAGTGAGGTTCAGGTCCGAGAGTATGCAAAGAGGCTTTCCGAAAAATTGAAGGATATTGAAGGAGTGAATTCGGTAAACAAGATTGGGTATCGAAATAAGGAGATTTGGGTTGAAGTGAATCCTAATAAATTGATAAAGTATAATGTTGGGCTTTCCCAAGTTATCAACACAGTAAAAATGCGGAATATGGGGATGCCAGGGGGAACAGTCACAGAGGGGGGGCGTGATTATATCGTTAAAACCACTGGTGAAATCACTAAATTGGATGAGATCCCCTATATTGTTTTAAGAGCCAATGATGCAGGAAATATGATTCCTATCTCTGCTGTTGCAAGTGTTGAAGAAACTTTCAAGAAAAAAACCATAATAAGCAAGACAATGGGTATTGAAGATATTTCACTGGTAGTCCTTAAAAAACAGAATGATGATGCTCTGGTGATTGTTAAGAAGGTGAAGGAAGTCGTTGAAGATTTTAAATCCCATTCTGCTCCCAAAGAGCTAGAAATATCCATGGTTAATGATACTACCCCTCGTATCAAATCACGACTTGAAACCTTGGCTGTGCATGGTGTGCTGGGATTTCTACTTGTCATGATTATTTTATTTATCTTTCTTAATCCACGAGTCGCGTTTCTCACTTCTTTAAGTATCCCTTTTTCGTTCTTAACAACTTTTGTCGTCATGTCGTGGATTGGGATGAGCATGAATATGATCTCCTTATTTGCCCTTATTCTTGTTCTAGGGATGATTGTTGATCAGGCTATCATTGTTTCAGAAAATGTTTATAGAAATCTTGAGAATGGTATGAAACCTTTGGAGGCTATCGAAACAGGAACTAATGAGGTTGTCATGCCTGTTGTCTCATCCGTGGCCACGACAATTGCGGCTTTTTTCCCTTTACTTATGATTTCGGGTGTCATGGGAAAATTCATTTATGACATCCCCATGGTTGTCATCATCGCATTGTCAGCTTCCATGATCCAGGCCTTTTTTGTTTTGCCTTCAAATTTAGCTTCCCAACTTAAGCCTATTGGCCAAGCAAAGCATAAAAAAAATACTGATAAAGCAAAAAAAATGAAGTCCAATAGTTTAGGAATTATGACTAAGATAAAAGATATCCTCTCACATACTGGTGAAGAAGGAGGGTCTGCATGGTATAAATCTTTTCTGATTTTCTATACGAATGCACTTTCAAAATTTCTAAAGAGACGATATCTTTTCACTGTGCTGGCAGTGGTCGTTTTGATTCTTAGTATCATATTGGGATTCAAAGTGATGAAATTCGAGTTTATTTCCAGTCGTGGAATTGATCAGTTCAATATTACTGTCAAGATGAAAGATAATGCTTCCCTAGAATTGACAGAACGTGAAGTGGCTAAAATTGAGAAAGAACTTTTGAATCTACCTAAGAATGAGGTTGAAGAATTTATAACTCGGGTGGGTAGTGATTCTGTTCAAGCGAATATCTTTTCTGATAATGACACGGACCTTGCTGGAATTCAGGTTAAGTTAACCGAAGAAAAATACAGGAAAAAACGTTCAGCAGACCTGATCATTGCCGGATTAAAAAAGAAAGTGGATAACATCAGTCCAGAAATTGAAAGCATTACTTTTAGTAAACAGCGGAATGGTCCTTCTTCAGGAAAACCTGTCAATATTGAAGTTCATGGCGATAATTACAGTCAACTACTTAATGTGGCAAGTCAAATCAAGAAAATTATTTCTAAGGAAATACCAGGCGTTTATGATGTCAACCTCTCTTATAAGGAAGGAAAAGAAGAGTTGAAGGTCAAGATTAATGATAAGAAAGCTGCTATGACGGGAGTGTCAGTCCTTCAAGCTGCGACTGTTATTAGAACCGCTTTTGAAGGAACAAAGGCCAGTTCAATCCGCAGGGACGGGGAAGTTATAGAAATCATCGTGAGATTTGATGAAGCATATAGCAAGAGCGTGGAGAACTTAAGGAAGATTTATATTCCTAATCAGATGGGACAACTTGTCCCCCTTTCTGCTATAGCGGATTTTTCAATTGAGAAAAGCGTTAAGAGAGTAGAAAGACTGAATTTGAAGAGAACCATAACAGTTTATGGGGAAATTGATAATAAGAAAACAACTTCCAGGAAAGTAAATTCCATTGCTAGGGTTAAACTGAAAGATGTTGTTGAAAAAAATCCTGAAGTGAAGGTCTCTTTTACTGGTGAAGAGACCGATACAAAACAGTCTTTTGCTTCTTTTATTACTGCATTCATGATGGCGCTTTTCCTGATTTTCATAATTTTAGCCATCTCCTTCAAATCATTTCTTCAACCTATCACCATTATGTTCACAATTCCCTTTGGTATCATGGGGATTATTTTGGCACTTTTCCTTCATGGACTTCCCATGGGTTTTTTCCAGATGATGGGAGTTATCGCTTTGGCTGGTGTCATTGTACATGATGGCATTCTGATGATTGATTTTATTAATCGAGAGCGCATGTCTGGAAAAGGGCTTGAGGAGTCGATCATGTCTGGGGCGCAAAAGCGCTTACGTCCTATTATCCTCACAGCAGGAACAGCTGCAATTGGGTTATTTCCCATGGCTTATGGAATTGGAGGACATGATCCCATGCTTCAACCTTTGGCGATTGCCTTCATGTGGGGATTGATTTTTGGTACCTTTCTCACACTGATTCTTATTCCTAATATTTATATGATTCTGGAAGAGTTGCAAGCCAAATTGAATAAAATTAAGAATGGTCTTTTTGATAAAAGTCAAAGATCCCTTTCCAATGTAAAAGGAGCCTGATATGAATTTAGCACGTTTTGCCATTAAGAATTCCGTACTTGCAAAGATGTTGATTTTCTTTTTTGTTGTGTATGGTTTATTCACCTTGAGTGGATTAAGAAAAGAGGTTTTTCCAGCCACCGAATTCAATATAATCACTATCCAGACTTTTTATCCGGGTGCTTCTCCCCTCGATATTGAAAAAATAATAACAACACCTATCGAAGAAGCAATTCTTTCCGTGAAAGGCATCGACCAGATAACCTCTTCCTCTTTTGAAAGTCTTTCCAGTATTATTGTGCGAGTGAAAGCGGAAGTTAAAGATTTGGATAAGGTCTTTTCTGATATTAAGAGCCGTGTTGAAAAAATAAGAGATTTGCCAGACGAGGTAGAGAAACCAGAAATCCAGAAGGTGGAATTGGATATTCCAATTCTTCAGGTTTCATTGGCAGGAGAGCTTGATGAATTGAGTTTGAGAAAACAAGCGCGAATATTGGAAGAGAAGCTTAAGAATGTTCCTGGAGTGAGTGCTGTTGTTAAGCTTGGTTATAGAGGCCGTGAAATCTGGGTTGAAGTAGATCCTGATAAATTGACAAAATATAATATCGCTCTCTCTCAGGTAATCAGCTCGGTCCGTTTTAGAAATACAAGTATTCCTGGTGGATCTGCGCTTAATAATGGGAATGAATTCACTGTGAAAACAACGGGTGAGATTGTTGATGCAGGAGGGGTGAGAAATCTGGTATTAAGAGCTAATGATGCTGGGAATATGGTTACAACCTCGGATATAGGGACTGTTCTAGATACTTTCGCCAAGGAAAAAATCATCACTCGGTCTTTTGGCCGTAAGGATATTTCCCTGGTTATCCAGAAAAGACCCACAGATGACACAATGACAGTTGTAAAACGTGTCCGATCTGCCGTTGAGAATTATGAAAAAACAACACCCGCAAAGCTTGATTTGCAGATTCTAAATGATGCAACTCCTAATATCAAAATCAGGTTAGATACACTTACTTCAAATGGACTAACCGGATTTCTACTTGTCCTTATCACTTTATTCCTTTTTATGAATCCTCCAGCGGCTCTTCAAACTTCTTTAGGCATTCCCTTTTCTGTATTAGGTACTTTCATAATCATGAGTTATCTGGGAGTAAGTCTCAACCTTATTTCCTTGTTTGGTCTTATTTTAGCTCTTGGTATGATTGTAGATCAGAGTATTGTTGTTTCTGAAAACACATATAGGTATTTAGAAAAAGGGTTGTCCCCAGAAGAAGCTGTTGAAAAAGGGACTAATGAAGTGATTCTCCCTATTATTGCCTCTGTACTTACTACGATAGCCGCTTTCTATCTTTTACTGCTCATTCAAGGTGTTACAGGAAAATTTGTACGTGATATTCCGCTTGCTGTTATCATTGCCCTTTCTGTTTCTGTAGTACAGGCTTTTTTTGTTTTACCTTCAATGCTAATCGATTCCCTTAAGAGTGCAGCAAAACTTGGAGAAAAGATAGTAGATCTCAAGGTAACAAGTTTCTGGAGTAAATTAAAATTATCAATATTTCGTTTTATCAAAGGGCGCGATTCAACGACTCCGCCACCTTGGTTTGTGCGTTTCAGGGATTTTTATGGAAAATTATTAAGAAAGTCACTTGAACGAAGATATCTTTTCATCATACTCTCCTTAGTATTGTTTTTAACTTCTGTCTTTTTTGCTGCCAAAGTGATGAAGTTTGAGCTTTTTTCAACAAAAGGAGTCGTTGCTTTCAATATTTTTGTGAAAGCTAAAGATAATTCTTATTTAGCTATTACAGATAAAGCTGTTTCGGAAATAGAGAAAGTCATATTGACATTGCCTGATAAAGAGCTTGTCAGTTACACAAGTAGGGTAGGCACAGATCAGAATAATAACTCCTTTTTTGCGGATCAGGATGCGGATTTAGCTGTTATCTCTGTACGGCTTACTGAAGAACAGACCAGGAAAAGGACAGCAGATCAAATAATCTCCTTTCTCAAAAATGCCACAAAAAATATACGTGATGTTGAAAGTATTCAGTTTTGAAAAAAGCAGAATGGTCCTCCCTCTGGCCGTGCAGTTAATATTGAAGTGCGCGGCTCAGAGTATGAAAAAATGCTAGTAGCAGCTAAAGGGATCAAAGATTATATTTCTGGAATCGATGGAGTTTATGATGCAGACATTGATTACCGTGAAGGGAAGCAGGAGATACGTATCATTTTAAATGATAAGAAAGTCGCCATGACAGGTGTGAATGTTTTACAAGCGGGGCAGATTATACGAACCGCTTACGAAGGGCAGAAAGCAAGTTCCATCAGAATGGATGGGGAAGTTGTCAATATCCAAGTCAAGTTTGATGAACAACATGGAAAAAGCTCAGAGAACCTTGAGAAAATGCTGATTCCTAATCAGATGGGTCAATTGATTCCCTTAAAACGCATTGCAGACTTTTCAATAAGTAGGAGTGTTAAACGTGTTAATCATGTTGGGTTGAAACGAACCGTAATTGTTTCTTCAGAAATAGATCCTAAAAAAACAACCTCAAGGGCTGTAAATGTCCAGGCAAAGAAGGAGCTGAAAAACAAGTATGAAGGTGTTGATCTGATTTTTGCAGGGGAGGAACAGGAGACTAACCGTTCTTTTGGTGATTTAGGGAAAGCTTTCCTGGTTGCCCTTTTTCTGATTTCCCTTATCCTGGCACTTACTTTCAAATCGTTCATACAACCGATGATTATCATGATCACTATTCCTTATGGTATCATTGGTATTATTTTTGCTTTGTTCATTCATGGGTTACCGCTTGGTTTCTTTTCTCTCATGGGAATCGTAGCCTTAGCAGGTGTTGTTGTCAATAATGCCATTGTCCTCCTCGATTTTATCAACAAAGATCGTATTGAAAAAGACGATTGCGCTCTCATGGATGTCATTGTTGATGCTGGGCAAAAGCGCTTGCGCCCCATACTTTTAACCTCTATAACAACAGCAGCTGGTTTGTTCACATTGGCTTATGGAATTGGTGGAGGAGATGTGGTCTTACAACCTTTGGCTATCGGTTTCATGTGGGGATTGATTTTTGCAACCATATTAACTCTCTTCCTAGCCCCTAATATTTATCTTGTTGTTGATGAGATAGGCAGGTATTTTTCCGGAAGAAAAAAATTGAAAGAGTGTAAAGGATGATTCTGGGCATTTGCTTTTTTGCATAGGGGATGTATATTTGTATTCTAATCTATTTCAGAGGAGTGCCATGGAAATCCCATTTTTCGAACATAACATTTCTGAAAAGGATATTAGGCTTGTTGTTAAGACCTTGCATTCTAGGTTTGTCACAACAGGTCCTTTGACAGGTGAATTTGAAACCTTGCTTGCCCAAAAAACAGGGAACAAGTTTGCTCTGGGAATGATGAGCTGTACTGCAGGTTTGCACACAGCTCTTGTTGCACTGGGAATTGGACCAGGGGACGAAGTGATCGTTCCTCCTCAGACTTTCGTCTCATCAGTCAACGTTATTGAACATGTTGGGGCAAAGCCTGTTTTCGCAGATGTTGAAGCTGATACTGGTTTGATTGATCCAGACGAGATAAGAAAGAAAATTACTGCCCAGACTAAGGCTATCATTCCTGTTCATCTTTATGGGCAGATGGCTGATATGAGAGCTATCAAAAAAATTGCTGATGAATTTAATCTTAAAATTATTGAGGATTCTGCACATGCTGTTGATGCGGAACGGGATGGGATTAAAGTTGGGAATCTTTCAGATGCTGCAGCCTTCAGTTTTTATGCTACAAAAAACATCACGTCCGGTGAAGGCGGCGCACTGGTCACGAACAATGAGGAACTTTACCTGAAGATGAAGGTTCTTAGGCTACATGGGATGTCTGTTGATGCGTTGGGCAGATATAATAAGAAGACTTTCCATCAGTATGATGTTGATGTCCTAGGGTTCAAATATAACATGACGGATATACAGGCTTCACTGCTCATGAATCAGTTGAAGGAAATAGACGGAAATACTTCACACAGGGAAACCCTGGCAAGACAGCTTGAACAAGGCATTGACAGTATGAAGTCTTTCGGCTATCCGAAGCATAAGTATGGGAAATCTTCGAGGCACTTGTTCTGCCTCTGGGTTGACCCTGCAAAGCGTTCAAAAATGATAGGATATCTTAATGAGAATGGGATTTCTGTTTCAGTTCATTTTCATCCTGTTCATTTTTTTAGCTATTACAAGAATAAATATGATTTGACTGAAGGCTTGTTTCCCAACGCTGAAAAAATTGGTTTGTCTACTATTACCTTGCCTTTTTATCCAAAATTGAAAAACCAGCAGATCAAATATATGCTTAAGGTATTAAGGGAAGCGGAGGCCATGCTATAAAAAAAATATTGTCTTTAGTTCCATGGAAGACGGTGTGGAAAATCCTAAAGCCTTTCCTGACATTGGCTATTGTCTTGTATGTGTTTAGGGGAACGGATCTTGAAGGTATTTGGAAAGGAATCAGGCAGGCTGACCCTTTGATTTTTGTTTTTACCTTGTTTGTTTTTAATGTGATTGGACAAAGCCTTTCCGTATGGCGTTGGCATTTTCTTCTTGCGTGCAATGGCATGAAGATTCCCTTTTTCAAGCTCATGAAATTCCAGTTTATAGGAATTCTGTTTCAGGTCTTCCTGCCAAGTTCCTTCGGTGGGGATGTTGCAAAATTCACTTTGGTCCAGGAAAAAGGGAAAGGTGCTGAAACTGTCAACTCGCTCTTTGTGGGAAGGTTGGCTGGCAATTTCGCATTGATTGTTTTTGCTCTTCCTGGAGTATTCCTTTTCCCTGTCAAGGATGCTGTTGTCATACGATGGATACTGTTAGCTGCTGTTTTTGTTGCTGTCCTAGGTATAGTGATGATCAGATTCCCTTTTTTCAATTTTGACAAGCTTGAGAAGATTCGTTGGCTTATCAAGCCGATGAAATTCCTGAAAAACCTGCGCACGAACCTGAAAGGATCAGTCCTTTGTCCAACATTTTTTATTTCTGTTTTGTTTCAGCTGATATCAGGTCTTATGTTCTATCTTCTGTTTTTGGCCCTTGGACTCCAGGTTGATTTCTTGAAGGCTTTGCTCGTCTCTCCTTTGATTTCCGTGCTTTCAATTCTTGTTCCGTCTTTCCTCGGTATTGGTCCACGTGAAGTGGGTTTATTCTATTTTTTTGCTGGGGAAATCGGCACAAAAGAGATGCTTGGCTCTTTCTCTCTGCTGATAAATGCGATTATATTGACACAGGTGCTGCTGGGTGCCATTTTCTGGATGACAACTTCCAAATCCAGGAAATCATGAGTATTTTGGAATAGCTGTCCCGTGTGCTTCAATAAGATCATCACAGAAAAATATTGGATCGTCTATGGAATGTTCAGATGATGTATGGGAATCCGGCAGAGCTGCCTGCTAGATACGTTCCTTTTTCTTTTTCAAGTCACTCTCTATTGTCATGATTGGAAGATCCGTTAATCATTGCACCGATAAGGATGACCATGGGATTTGTGTATTTCAGAAACCCTGCGTTGGGATGTTCCTGTTCAGGTTGTCCACAATCATTTTTGAGTCGTCCAGCCTTGCGGAGTCTTATGTCATCAAGGGTGAATTCAGAATCTGTATGTTATTTTTTATGGTAAAAAGCATGATGACGTGGCAGGAATGACTGGTCTAATTTTCGGTGATGTGTGAAAACAGGGAAAAAGGCTAATAAGCGGATACCAGGATGTTGATGATATCTTCACGTGCTATTGGCCTTGGCACGTTGTTGAGAAAGTGAAATTCCCGTGAATGGCCGGCTATGAGAGGGAAATCCTCATTCGGTATGCTGAATTCGTTGAGGCGCTGGGGGATTTTCAGGTCAAAAAGGAGTTTCCGTATGGACTCAATGGCTTTTATGGCAGCTTCAACAACTGTGAGCTGCTGAACTTCTTCGTTCATGTTTTTTGCAATCTGGACATATTTCCCTGGTACTGCTGTGAGGTTGAATTCCATCACATGAGGAAGGATTAATGCTGATGCAACGCTCTGGTAAATGTTATATTTCGAGGAAAGTGTAAAAGCAAGAGCTGAGGTCGTTCCCAATCCTGCTATCCGTGTGCTCATTGAACTGAGAATGCCTGCCATGGCCATGTTCCATCTTAATTCTATGTCATCCCTGTCATTGATAAGGATTTTAGCATTCCGCATCACATATTCAATGGCGCGGGGAGCAAGAGAATCTGAAATCGGGTTGGAAGCGGTCGAAATGTAGGATTCAATAGCAAAAACCAGTATGTTTAAGGCTGATGCGGCAGTGAAATTGGCAGGCAATGTGGTCATTAATCTTGGATCAACAATCAATACCTCGGTTTCTATTTTTGGGTCTGAATAGATTTTCTTGTAATTATCCGTATAATCGGAGACAAGGATGTCGTTCGAAAGATCGAAATATGTCCCTGGAATAGTAGGAACGAGAACCACAGGAAGCTGTTTTGACTCCATCTTCTGTCCGTTCAGGTAATCAGATATGCTGCCTGCATTTGTTGCCAGAATGGCTACTGCCTTTGAAGTGTTGATGACTGTCGTGCCACCCAGTCCTATGATCAGATTTGTTTTTGATTTGCGTACAAGTTCGGCGACCTCGTCAATGGCATCGCTTTTAATATTGGAATTGACTTCCTCATAAATGATGAGCTTGAGACCGGATTTTTCCAGAAGAGCTTTCACTTTGCTGATGTATCCCAGTTTTGAATAGGTCGATCCATCTGTTATGAGGATGACCTTGTCCCCGAACTCTTTTGCATAGTCCGCTATCTGATTTACACAGTCTGTTCCGAAGACAATGCGTGTCTTGAGTTGGTGCTCGATGAGATTTCGTTTTATCATGCTCTCCCCATTTAAAAAAAAAAGACGGAACGTAAGTTGCAGGGCAACCTACGACTCCGCCTTTCGATTTGGGTATAAGGTTATTGTCTTTTTTGTCGTATTTACATGCCCAGATTATTAAGGATCTTGTCAGCGACCTTGTCCAACACATCCTTGTTGGAGTACTGACCGCTTTCAATAAGCTTTTTCGCCTCCGCTATCTTGTCGAGACGTACATCAGGGGTGTTTTTCACGATTTCAATTGTGTGCTCTATGTCTGCCAACCGTTTCGCTTCAGCAGAAACGTTCACTTTGTCCTGGATACCAGGTTGTTCTGTTTTATGTGTTGGTTTTGTTTTTCCAGTACTGACAATCTGGTCAATTCCTGAAACTTTTCCAATATCTGTCACCATAGTATCACCTCGTATATTAAATATCGGCATTTTCTGGGAAATCTTTAGCGTCTTTATTTTTTTTTGTAAAATAAATTACATATTCCCCTTTAAAGGGAATTTCCTTAATTCTTTCAACAACTTCATCAATAGTGCCTGTTATGGCTTTTTGATGGATTTTCGTAATCTCCTTCACTACTGATACTTTCGCAAGTTCCAAATTGGCCTTGAGAAACTCAAGTGTCTTTATCACTTTATAAGGTGATTCATAGAGAACGATTGTTCCCGTAAACTCTCTAATCTCTTCTATATATCGGAGTCGTTTGGACTGTTTTTGAGGGAGAAAGCCTAAAAAAATAAATTTTTCTACAGGCATTCCAGAGAGTACTAATCCTGAAATCAAGGCTGTTGGACCTGGTATGACATCCAAAGGGAGACCTGCTTCCTTGACAGTTCGGACAATCCTAAATCCTGGATCAGAGACCAGTGGCATTCCTGAATCAGAAACGAGCCCTACATTCATTCCGCGTTTTAACATGTCTATCACTTCAGCGCTTCTGCCATCTTCATTATGGTCATGGCAGGCAATCAGCCGTTTGGATATGCCATAGTGTGAGAGCAAACGCACTGTATTGCGTGTGTCTTCGCAGGCAATCACGTCCACTTTCTTGAGTGTTTCAAGTGCGCGCAGAGTGATGTCTCCAAGGTTTCCTATTGGTGTTCCGATGATGAAAAGTGTTCCTTCATTCATGAATATTCGATCTCTCCGCTTCCCATGAGTTTGTTGCCTTTATAAAAAACAGCCTGTTGGCCTGGTGTGACTGAGATTCCTTTGTTGATGAATTCCACTCGGGCTCTCTCATCTTCCAAAGGATACACCTTGCATTCCATCTGTCTGGACTGGTATCTCACTTTTACGGATAATAGGCATGGATTTCTTATTTTGCAAGAAAATATGGTTTTCCTGATTGTGAAGGTTGTGCATCCTAGGTCGTTTTTTGTCCCTAATATTATCCTGTTTGTTTCAGGTTCGATTCGGATGATGTAAAGTGATTCTGAATGTGCTATCTTAAGTCCTCTTCTTTGTCCTATCGTGTAGAAGGGAATCCCAGTGTGTCTGCCAAGGACTTTTCCATTCAAGTCCACAAAATCGCCAGGTCTGATTTTCTCTTTGCTGAGATGTTCTTTAAGAAATGACTGGTAATCCTCATTGCCAGGCAGGAAGCAGATGTCCTGGCTCTCCCGCGGTGAAACTGCAAATAGCTTTTCTCTTTTCAATATTTTTCTCACGGTCTCTTTCTTGTATTGTGCCATGGGAAATAGGGAGAATCTGAGCTGTTCCTGCGTAAGCGTGGAGAGGAAGTAGGATTGGTCTTTTTTTTTATCCTTGTTCTTATAAAGAAACCAGCGTTTCAGGAAGGGATTGTATTTTTTTACAACATAATGACCTGTCGCAAGATAATCGAATCCGAGTTTCCGGATCCTGTCAAGAAGGTATCCGAATTTGATGGTTCTGTTACAAAGGATACAGGGGTTTGGAGTGAGGCCAGATGAGTATTTATCCGCAAAATCCTTGATGACTGTAGATTTGAAAAGGTCAGTTACTGTGAGTACAGTGTGCGGAATATTGAGGGTTTTGCAGATATTCCGTGCCCTTTCTATTGCAGAAAGTGAACAGCAGTTTTTTGGGTCTTCAGAGGCTTCAGAGACAAGATGCAAGGTTATCCCTTCCACAGAGTGTCCCTGTTTTTTAAGAAGCCAGGCAACAAAGGTGGAGTCAATGCCACCACTCATGCCGATTGCAATGCGAAGCTTTTTTCTAAATAGGTTGAACATGAGATAAATATAAGTAAAAAGGATAGGGAAGTCAAAACAAAGGAAGTGGATGGCGCTTTTCATCTGCTTCCCTGTAGGGTATAATATAGTAGAATTTGCATATTTTTAAAAATCGGAATATGCCAATTTTTCATAGAATACTTGATTTTTACATTATTTCATGTTAAATTATGACAAATATCGGGTTTAGGGAACTGTTGCACTTCCCTGCTATATTCATCAATGAAATCAAGAAGGCTTGCTATGGATTCTGACGGACAGTTGACATTTGATGACGATGACGGTACTATCCGATATAAGCAAGGATTTCAGTTTGTCATCCGTAGGGATTTCAAGAAGGCTTTGGAGATTTTCAGGGGCCTTCAGGAACGCAAGTATAATGTGGACATGGATTCCACTGTCCGTATCATTGATTTTTGGAATGGAGCTTTTGAAACGTTGAATCTCCTTTCAGATGATGATGAAAGGATTATCAGGATAAAAGAGTCGTGGCTCGCATTTGAGGATTTTTATAAGATCAATAAGTTTCAGCTGTTGGATCTTCATGAGCAGCTTAGGCGTGTTGTTCATTCGTATCTGAGGGATTTGCTGATTAAACAGTTTCAGCGTCTTGATGTTCCAAACACGGATCTTCTTGTGGATCTTGGAAGAGTTTACATGGAGCTCAAGGAACTGGACAAGGCTGAAGAGACTCTCATGTATGCGATGAAACTTGTCCCTGGAGATGTTGTCGTGATGGCACATCTCAGTGACCTGTTCTTTTTTAAGAATGATCTGAAGAGATCGAAGGCTTATCTGCGTCATGCTTTCTTATTGGATGCTGAGCATGTGCCGGTCGAGGATCTCCGATCCCCCACAGCGCGCGAGATGAAGCTTGTGACCGAGCAGGAAGGGTATCGGACGAATGTGAAGCTGTGGATGCCCATTTGTGCCACATATATGAATATCTTCGATGTGAAGAACGAACTTACCCAAGACGAGGTCGAGCTTTTGGAAGATGAGTGCAGGTCTCTTGAAGAGACAATCGACCAGGAAAAATCGGAACGCGAGAAATTGCGACCCGTGCTGGTATTCAAGTATCTCTATCTGTTGGACCACATGCTTGTTTCAGGTAGGGTTTCGGATCCTCGGATCATCATGTACGAGACAAGACTGAAGAACCTTGACGAAGAGGTTCATAAGAAATATATAGATAAAGTTTTCAATCACGGAGAGTGACATGACAGCCGAAGAATTGTTAAAGGAAATCCAAGGGATTTTCGAATCAGAAAAGTGGAACAAGTTTCAGCTCAGTGAATATAACCTGTCCAAGTTCCAGTCGCTGGAAGAGAACGTCAAATCTATCTCAGAATTGGGGATTGTTGATCAGGTGCGTCTGGAATGCGAGGATGTTCTCAATAAGAACGAGTTCAACTTCTCTGCTTTATTCATATTGGGACTGATGAACTTCCAGTCAGACAAGATCTTGGATGCCACTGCACAGTTCCAAAAACTTGTCAATAACTTTAAGAAGAAGGAAAAACCGAGTATTGTGGAATATCTTTGCAAGAAGATGCTTGAATTTGGCGATGATATTTTTGCGCTTAAGAACCTTATCCCTGTTGTCAGAATTTCAGCGAAACCGCATGAGTTGGAAGACCTTCAGGAAAGGCTTGTCACTCTTGATCCATCGGACTCCGAGACCCTGATGCAACTGGCTGCCATCAAGGAAAAGAATGAGAAGAAGAATGAGGCCATACGCTATTATTTGCAGGCGCTTAATAACTATATCAAGAACAAGTCCCGCAAGAATGTGGAAGAGATTTGGGCGAAAATTATCCTTATTGATCCTGAATACATGGAACATCTTTTGCCTTTGGAAGAGTCCATCCAGGGGATTTTTGAGAAGGATTTTGCGCTTCATCTTCTGCAGATGCTTTCCACACCGCTTTTTGGTTCAGCCAAGTGGGATATGCTGATTGCGCTTTTCAAGAAAATCATAGCTTATAAACCTGATGATAAGGATGCCAGAAACAGGCTCATCGAACTCTATTCCAGGAAATATGAGACTCACACCCAGCTTTCCCAGTTCATCATCTATTCCGGTTTGAAACAGTGGTGGGAAGATGTTCACGCGGCTATTGATAAGTTTGAAAAGATCATCCGTTTCGATGTGGGAGGATATGTCAATCACCAGAGCTGGGGGGCAGGCCGTATTATCCAGATCCAGGATCATTCTATTTTTGTGGATTTTATGAAAGACGCCAACCACAAGATGACTTTTGAAATGGCTCTTACATCACTTCAAATATTGAATGCCGAACATATCAAGATCTACAAACGTTACAGGATGGATGAGCTTCAGAAGATGTTGAAGAACGATCCTGTAAACCTTGTCGGGTTGGTCGTGAAACAGGCAGAAAAACAGACGACAACAGCGGATGTGATCAAGTCCGAGCTAACAGACGGACTTGTAGAAGTCGAAGACTGGAATCGCTGGTGGAACAAGATTAAGGGCGATATGAAGAAAGATGGTCATTTCGAGTTTGCAGATGTGAAGACTGTCACGTATGTGGAGGAACCAAGTTCCTACGAAGAGAAGATGATCCGTGCGTTCAAAGAGGCTCCTGATTTCAGTTCCAAGATGGCTATTGTCAGTGACTTGCTTGACCATGAGAAGTCAGACAAGATAGACAAGGATCTTTATTCGCCGATGATGGATTTTTTTCAAGGGACTCTGAAATCAAACAGGACTGAGGAATCGCTTGCCAGTTATGTGCTGCTTACACGGTTTGCGAGATACTTCCCTGCAGTGGGAAAAGCGATCTCTTCTTTTGACATGCGGAAAACTTGTGGAAAATTGGACAGTCTTTCAGCTTTTTTCAACGGTCTTGAAAACAGTGAAAACAAGAGAGTATTCATTGCATTGGTTGAAGAAAAATTCAAGGACTGGGATGAGATGTTTCTCAAGCTTGTCTATTCACGTTATTCAGCCTCGCATAATCTTCTTATTGAAAGGATTTCAAAGAAGCTTGGCGAAGAGAAAGTAAAGGAATTTGTCGGCAACGTGATTGAGAACTATAAGGATTATCCTGACCTTTTCTACTGGCTGGGTAAGAATATCATTTCAGGGAACAAGGATTTCGCCAGATATTGTGATAATGTCTTTAAGGTGTTTGTCAACCTGCTTTATCTTGTATCGCTCCTTGGACGCAAGATCAGAAGCGGCGAGAATGTGGATGAGAACACTAAACTTCAGAAGAATGTGATCGGTCTCCTATTCGGAAAGCAGGATGCCTGCCTTATTGATTATGTGGTGAAAGAGAAAAAATCCGGCAATGCGCATGTGGATACGTTGATTGATGTCGTGTCTGACAATATCTACATTACGGACAAGTACAAGAAGACGCTTCTGGATGCTGTAAGAAATCTTGAACGGATTATCATTGCCTAAATCCTGTTATTGGAGGGAATGACATGGCTTTCCAACTTGCTATTAAGCAGGCTATTTATATCGCATCGGGATTTTTCCCTAAAGGGAAGCAGTATAAGGCAGAAATCCAGAAAGTTGAAGACCATCTTATTACGATTGAACTGAGCAGCCTTCCTATTGAAATTCCTGCAGGAACACCCATGACCTGCTATCTTTGGGATGACAAGACAATCTATTCTTTTGATACTGTGACGGTAACTGCGAAATCCTACCTTGTCACGATTTTCCAGGTCAGGAAACCAGTCAATATAAGGAAGAAGTTCAAGCGGAATTTTCAGAGGGTCAATGTCAAGATCAAGGCGGTCCTCATGAACAACGACGGGCTTTCAAAAGAGACCTGTTTCATTACTGACCTTTCAGCAGGCGGAGCGAAGACTGTGGCACGAGCAGGAAAGCATCTGGGTGCTACGATGATGATCTCCTTCAAGCTTCCAACGCATGTCAGTTTTGAAAAGGTGGGAATAACGATCGTCCGGGAACGGAAGATCGATGCGAACCTTTCCGAATACGGTTTTGAGTTTTCCGCCATATCAAAAATCAGGCAGGAAAAATTGAATGACTATGTTGTGGGTGCGATCATCAGTGAAGAGGCGAGTGCTACTGAATGATGCCCAGGCTTAAAGTGGATCTGCGCGTTCAATACCTCCTGAAACGCAGGAATCTTGAAAGCTCTACAGTATTTGACAACAGCGCTTTGATAGTCAGAAGGATTCGTGAATCGGGGCTCTTGACAGGTATAAAAAATATCAGTTCGTATAAGGCTCGTGATAATGAACCTGATCTTTCAGGTCTTGAAGGTCTAATGGAGAGTGTCAGATTCTATTTTCCTGCTGTCACAGGAAAAGCGAAAATGGATTTCTATCATTGCAGTTCAAAGACAGGATTTCATGCAGGTTACAAAGGTATTCTCGAACCAGAAAAAGAGAATGACAATCTTTTGAAGCCAGGATGCGGAACACAACGGACAGCTTTTCTTGTTCCAGGCGTGTTGTTTTCCAGGGATGGACAACGGATCGGGTCAGGTGGTGGGTTTTATGACAGATATTTTTCAGGGATTCCAGAAAGGAAACATGTTGTCCTGATTGGAATAGCACATGATATCCAGATCAGTGATGAAACATGGGAAGTTGATGATACTGATGTCAAGATGGATTTTGTCATTACAGAAAAAAAGATTTACAACGCGGAGGAAACGTGATGAAACTTTATGATATCTCGGTGATGTTGGAAGAAGGAATGACAGTCTATGAGGGAGACCCTCCTTTTCAGCGGACATTGCTCCATAGCCTGAAAAAGAAAGGCCCTGTCAACCTGTCTGTCATCACTACAGGGCTTCACAACGGTACTCATTTTGACGCTCCTTGGCATGTCTTTGATTCCGGCATCACCATGGATAAGATTGATCCTCGGATGTTTTTTGGGAAAGCCCTTGTTGTGGAAATCAAGGACAAGAAAGCTATTGATCTTCCTGAACTGGAGAGGATTGACCTGAAAAAATATGACAAGGTGCTTTTCAAGACTACCAATTCGGAATATCTGGAGAAGAAAAAAACATTCAGGAAAGATTTCGTCCATTTCACTGGGGAAGCTGCTGAGTATCTCGGGAAAGTGAAAAAAATCAAGCTTGTAGGAATTGATTATCTTTCAGTGGACAAGTTTCACAGCGGTTCGCATGCTGCGCACAAGGCATTCATGAAACATAAGGTTCTCATTTTGGAGTCTGTCAACCTAGCCAAAGTCAAACCAGGAGTGTATGATTTCTATGCGGCTCCCCTGCTCATAAAAGGTGCTGATGGTGGTCCTGCGAGGGTCTTCCTGCGCGGTTGATTTCAGAATGTTATTAGGATGTATTCGTTGTCTGTCAGGTCATTGTAACTGATTTCATCCCCGTTTTTTACACGCATCGTGAATGCGGCGTCTTCGGTTTCAAATCCTTTTTTTGCAACTTCTATCCTTATTTTTTTGCCTCTGATAATCCTTTTTGCTTCAACCTTATCTCCCAAATCCCTGGGAATCTGCGTGTTCACTTTTATACAGTCGAAATCTGGTACAAGGCCGATGTAACAGTCCCAGACAATCTTGAGGAGCCATGCAGCGGAGTCATTCTTCCAGCTCTCCAAAGCCCTGCCATGGTTTTTTGATGTGGGGCCAAGGAAAGTTCCTGGAAGCAGATAAGGTTCACAGCAGGATTTTTCCAATGGATTTTTAAGGTTTGTGGCGAATGTACGGTTTATGATTGTAAAAGATTCATCCTGTAATCCTATTTGTGCAAGACCAAAAGCATAGAGAAACATGTCACGCACATTATGTTTGTTGTCCTGTATGATATCAGGAGGGGAGGTGTTTTCTGGTGATGTGTGGGTAAGCAATCCAAATGAGGATGAAAGATGGTTTCTTATGGTTTCAATGATTTTTGAGGATTTCTCTGAGTCTGCAGTTTTTGAAAGTAATGATGCGACTTGGGCAAGCAGCCAAAATCCCCCTTCAGGTTCCTGTGCAGAAAGGATGTACCTGTCATTGCGGAAATAGGTTTTGTTGATAGCTTCAGCCAGTTCCTTTTTCCTTTTGATATAGGATTCTGCATCAGGATCCCTCAGTATTTTTAGCAATTGAGCCATGTTATCCAGACTATAAAGATGGAACATTGTTGTGGACACTGTCTCGTTTTTCAGTTCCAGCTTAACAGGATCATTTATATCAAGTTGTCTGTCAATGAATTCTACTGTTCGTTTCAGGTGTTCCAGGACTGTACCTTTCTCTTCACTGTTGAGATAGGACGATGGCTCTTCCAGCAGTGAAAAGTCACCTGTTTCACGGAGATACTGGCATGTCGCATATTGGAACCAGGAAGCGTGGGGGAGGAAGCCCTCTTTGTCAGCCTGCATGGATGTTTCAAGAAGTGTGTTTCTGACTTGTTGGGAATGATAAGTCTTGAATGTGTCGCAGTCAGACATAGTTGCCTGTACATCTTTTTCAGAAGTCCTGTTTCTGGAAAAGTTGTAGGAAACCTGGTATTTTGACCAGATATTTGCCATCCTGTTAAAAAAAAGATGATTGGTCTTAAGGTTGTTTATGTTGAAGAGAGCGGTTTTTTCTTCAGCATGTTTGGTGAGTGATGTGCGAAAAGCGTTTTCTGAGGAATATGTAGCGCAGAGTTTTTCGGCTTCTTGAATTGAGGGGGTTCTGAAAATTTCCATATTGATCACAGTAGACTGGTCTTTCTTTGATTTGATGTCAAAACCGGCGGAAAAGCAGGGATCTTCCATGTCGTCTGCAAAGGAGTTCTCCCATTCGTCATTGATTATGGTTTTTGGAGCGACAAGGGAAGAGTATCCTTTAAGGAAAGAGCTTTTTCTCATTTCGAATTTTGATGGTTTTTTGTCTGTATGAAAACAGAATATTTCCTTCTCGTTTGTTTGTAGACAAAGGAAATCCGCTCTTTTAGTGGCATGCGATCTGTATGTGATGTCCTGGGTGTTTTTGCTTGTCCACATGGAGGGAGCAATTTCATAATAAGGAACAACAAGAAGTTCTTTTTCTTTTCTTCCAAGATTTTTGATTTCCAGTTTCCAAAGTTCAGCTGGATCAGAATAATGCACAGTCACATGCCAGGTGATTTCTATATCATTTTTTTCTGCTTTGAAAACAGAATATTTGAATCCATGTCTTACTTCGTAAGAAGCAAGTTTTCCACACACAGGATGCCAGTTTGGAGACCAAAGATTTTTCTCTTTTTTGTCAAAGATATAAAGGATCCGGCTTCCAGTGAGACCGTTTCCGTGGTTTGAGATTTCGATATCGATCTGGTTATTCCAGAGGTGGTTTGTCCAAGGAACAGGAGTCTGGGGGGATGTGATGATGAATTCACCTGTTTTATCATCAAAGCTACCGAATTTCTTGATGGGGTCAACAGGTTTTTTGTTGCTTCTTTTTGTGTTTTTTTTCATGGTTTTTCCTGTCTAAAAGGTCTGTAAATATACTGATTCGACGGGTTTATGTCAAATTGGAATATGATGAAAAGAAGATTTTGATAAAGAGGAAAACTTGCAAGGTATGAAATTTGGGATTATATTATAAGTAAAGGAGTCAAGATGTCTCGTATTTCTGCGGTTTCCTTGGTGATTATCATGGTTTGGACACGGTTCTTGTTGGGGACTCCCATTGATAGTCATTATAGCAAAGTGATTATAAATTATAATGTCCTTAGAGGTGATGCTCCTGTAAAAAGGGTTGAACAATCTCTTGACAAGAAAGGAATTCAAAATGCCTCTTATCATCATATTTTCTCCATATGGAAGGGTTCAGAGCTATCATGAAGGGTATATCACTCCTGAGAGTCTCAGATATTACCTCTCTGATGCTGAGCTTTTTAGAACAGCGAAATCACTGTATGATGCACAAAACTGGAATGAAGCTGGGTTCAATTTCAGGATGAACTGATGAAAAAGATAAAATCCAAAGTTCAAACCAAAGCACGGCCAAAGGTTAAACCTATTGATGAGAATAAGATGCTCAAGTTATTGTTTGATGCCCTTCCAGAGACATGCATGTATTTCAAGGATAAGAATTGCCGGTATGTAATGAACAATAATGCCCATCTCAAACTTTTAGGCTTGAAGACCAGGAAAGCGGCTTTGGGAAAGACCGACTTTGATTTTTTCCCGAAAGACCTTGCGCGTCATTATTACAATGATGAGCAGTATATCATCCAGACAGGCAAGACATTGGTTAACAGGGAAGAGACTGTTGTGGACCAGACTTCAGGAAAAATGAAATGGATGCTCAGCACGAAAGCGCCATATTATGATAAAAAAGGGAAACTGGAAGGGATTATCGGGCTTTCCCGCAATATTACCAGGATCAAATCGTTGGAAGAGGCTCTGATCCGGAAAAACACGCTTCTGCATAAGCTCAGCCTTCGGGACGGCTTGACTCATACTTATAATAGGCTTTATCTTGAAAGGGATTTTCCACCTTTGCTATCAGCCTTTTCACGGACGAGCCAGCCCCTCTCTGTGTTGCTTCTGGATCTTGATGATTTCAAGAAGATCAATGATACTTTGGGACATCTTACCGGTGACATGGTTTTGCGCCAGGCTGTGTCGATTCTGAAGGATGTCTTTAAAAGGAAATCGGATATCATTGTGCGGTATGGTGGAGATGAATTCCTTGTGGTCATGTTCAATAACTTCGCCTCTGAAAAGGATGTTAAGGCGCCTGCCAAGAGTGCTGAACAGCTTGCCAAAGATGTTTTGCAGAAGTTTTCCAAGGCAGAAGTCCGTTCATCCATGATTAAGACGCCAGTTTCATTGAAAGTGAGCATTGGAATAGCGCAGAAAAAAAAGGACGAGCAGTTTTCCGATCTGCTCATACGTGTTGACAAGGCTTTGTATAAGGCGAAAAAGAAAGGCAAACACAGGTATGAACTTGCATGAGGTAGATCCATCCGTCAAACTCCTATCATAGCCATTTTCTCAGCTTCCGTTCTTTATCACCTCCTCCAAGGGGACATCTAAGCCAGTCAATCTTATTCGGTTTTTACTTGATATTTTCTCTT
>DYKD01000003.1:54835-90803 GCA_020722765.1 Brevinema andersonii
AAGGGGACATCTAAGCCAGTCAATCTTATTCGGTTTTTACTTGATATTTTCTCTTTTTATGGTTATTTCATGATTATGCATACAAAAACAGCCTTTTATGACATTATTGATAAGTTCCACCAATTGAGCCAGGAAGAAAAATTGAGGTTAAAGATATTATCGAAAAAAGCCTTATCGAAGAACGGCGCCAAGAGATATATGAGGATTATTTAGAGGCAAAAGCCGAAATAAAGAAAGGCAAGATGAAATCTTCCAGTAATATCAAAAAGCTGAAAGAGATGTTTCGGTAATGGATATTAAGTTCAGTCCAGCCTTTAAAAGAAAGATTGAAACCAATGCTTGAATTTTGTATTTCGTGCCAGACCTATATCACATTCACTTCTCGGTCGAGTTTTATGCTGAACTTGCTCTCAACGCTTTGAACAACTTTCTCGCTGTATTCAAGGATTTCTTTCCCAGTTGCATTGCCGTGGTTTACAATTACGAGAGCCTGTTTTTCATGGCAACCGACATTGCCTTCCCGTTTCCCTTTCCAGCCACATTGTTCAATGAGCCATCCTGCAGCAAGTTTCATGTGTCCGTTTTCAGCAGGGAATGAAACGATGTCAGGAAAAGCTGTGTGCAGATGTTGGAACACCTCTGAGGACACAACAGGATTCTTGAAGAAGCTTCCGGCATTGCCTGTCGTGTCAGGGTCAGGAATCTTTTCAGCCCGTATGTTCCTCACTGCACGTGCAATATCAGATACTCGGGCCTGTCTCACTTTCATCCTGTCAAGCTCAGCCTGAATCGCACCATATCCTGTTTTAAGAATCGGTTTCTTGTCCAGTCTTAGTGTGATGTCAAGGATAACGTATTCATTCTTGTATCTTTTCTTGAAGACGCTTTCCCTGTAACCGAACTCACATTCTGCATTTGTAAACTTTCTTGTTTTTCTGTCATCAATATGAAATGCCTCAAGTTCAACTAATGAATCCTTAAGTTCCACCCCATAAGCGCCAATGTTCTGGATAGGTGCAGCGCCGCATGTTCCAGGGATGCTCACAAGGTTTTCTAGTCCACCAAGATTTCTTTCAACACAGTAGGATACAAGCGTATCCCATTGGACTCCTGCCCCAGCTTTGACAAAAACATGCTCTTCTGTCTCATCTGTGATCCGGATTCCCTGAATCCCGCATTTCAAGACAATCCCTTTTAGTTGTGAGGTGATGAGGATATTGCTGCCACCACCAAGGATGAAGACACCGTTTTCAGCTTCTTTTGCATTGAGAAGTTTTTCCAGTGAAGCCTTGGAATCAATGAATGCGAAAGATTTTGCTGTGGCATCGATGTGGAAAGTGTTGTATTCTTTTAAGGATATGTCGTGTTGGATGTTTTCTGCCATGGATAATAATAATTCTTTTCTTCCTGTTTTGTCAAAAAGGGAGGATTCTATTGATCGAATTTGAAATTAAGGATGAGAGCATGTATATTCAAATGTCGTCTTTTTCCTGTCCAGATGACAGAACTCCACAGAGCAGGTTCGGGATATAGGAGGATTAGAAGAATGATATGTCATGAGGCTTCCTATTATGAAACCAAGGAAAAGGGAAAAGTTAAATGTCTGCTTTGCCCGCATCATTGTCTCTTAAAGGAAGGGCAGTCTGGAACTTGTCATGTTCGTATGAATAGGAATGGGAAACTGGTGACACTGATTCATAACCGTATCACTGCCCTATCCATGGATCCGATTGAGAAAAAACCTCTTTATCATTTTTACCCGGGTTCAGAAATATTATCAATAGGCACTGCAGGATGCAATTTTCATTGTTCTTTCTGCCAGAATTGGGAGATATCACAGGGGATGAACCGGGACATGATTGAAGTCATGCCGCAGTCTCTTCTCCATGAAGCCAGAAGTAAAGGCTCAGTGGGTATTGCTTTTACATATTCAGAACCTGTTATTTGGATAGAGACAGTAAAGGAAGTGGGGAAAGTTTTTAAGGATGCTGGTCTTGCCAATGTCCTGGTAACAAACGGGTTTATTGATAAGGAACCATTGCAGGAGATTCTGCCCTTGATTGATGCTATGAATATTGATGTGAAGGCGTTTACTGAGGGTTTCTATCAGAAAAATTGTAAAGGGAAACTGGATCCAGTAAAAAGGAATGTCGAGTTTCTTTATGACAAGACGCATTTAGAACTGACCACTCTGGTCATTCCTGGGTTGAATGACAGTGAATCAGAAATTAATTCTTTGTGCAAGTGGATTGCATCTTTGGATCCCTGTATTCCTGTTCATTTTTCAAGATATCATCCTGCATACAAGATGACCCTTCCTGTAACTCCAGAATCTGTTTTGAAAAGGATATATGAACAGGCGCGGAGTCATCTGAAATATGTTTATGTAGGCAACATACATATTCCTGGCGCTGAAGACACCTTTTGTCCGCACTGTGGAGAGAAACTTATAGAACGGACAGGGTTCAAAAGCAGTAATGTCGGATTGGATGGAAACAAATGCCTTGCCTGCGGAAATATTCCTGAAAGGATCGTATTTTAGAAAGTTCGGATTGATGTGGCAGTTCGTCTTACTTGAAAGATTTTGCTGCCTTGAGTACGTTGTTCATGAGCATGGCTATTGTCATTTTCCCGATACCACCAGGTACAGGTGTGATCCACGAAGCTATCTCTCTCACTTCTTCAAATGCCACATCTCCTGTCATCCTATATCCCTTTGGTTTTGTACTGTCTTCCACCCGGTTGATACCGACATCAATGACAACAGCTCCGGGTTTCACAAAATCTTTTGTTACGAATTCAGCTTTGCCAATGGCAGCAACAAGGATATCCGCTTGTTTGCAGATTTCCTTGATGTTCTTTGTGCGTGAATGGCAGACGGTCACTGTGGCATTGCCGTATTTCGCTTTCTGCATGAACAGGAGAGCCATAGGTTTTCCCACAATATGGCTTCTTCCAATGATCACAACATGTTTTCCTTCAACTGGAATCTGGTAATGTTCCAGTATCTTGATCACGCCCCAGGGCGTGCAGGGCACAAAGCCCTCCTGCTCAAGAACAAGTTTCCCAACGTTTACTGTGTGGAAGCCGTCAACATCTTTTTGGGGATCAATCAGATTGACGACCTTTTCTTCATTGATGTGTTTGGGAACAGGTGACTGGACGAGAATCCCATGGACTTGGGAATCCTTGTTGAGCCTGTCTATGATTTTGAGAAGTTCATCTTCTGTTGTTGTTGCAGGCAAAGTGATTTTTTTTGAATACATTCCAAGTTGCAGGCATGCCTTTTCCTTGCTGTTTACATAGCTTTGCGAGGCAGGGTCGTCCCCCACAAGTATGACTGCTAACCCTGGTGTGATGCCGGCTTTTTTCAGTTCAGCTGTTTCCATGACAAGGTCTGCGAGGATTTTCTCAGAAAGCATTTTTCCATCTAAAATAGCCATGTAGTAGTCCTTTGTTTTTTTTCTTTCAGTTTTTTGAAGAGGAGATTTTTTAGAAATTGATAGGGATGAATATAATGGCTTTGCCTTGGTTTTTCAAATTAGAACTATTTTCTTATGTAGTAAACTTCATTAAAACGTCATTCCTTTGATGATATTATGGAATTGACAAGTGTGCTAACTGGCATTATATTTAACATATCTTTATGGAGGTATTGGTCATGTTCTTTATGAATGATCCCCTTTTTATTTGGGTTATAGTGGTTTTGATATTTGCCTTGTTTGCCCAGTTTAAGGTGTCTTCCAATTTCAAGAAATGGTCACAGGTTCCTTCAACACGGGGTGTGACTGCTGATCAGGTCGCGCGCAAGATCCTTGATAGTGCAGGTCTGCATGATGTCCCTGTCAATGTCGTTCCTGGGCAGCTGACTGACCACTATAATCCTGCAAATAGGTCTTTGAACCTTTCGGAGTCTGTTTACGGAAATGATTCCATTGCAGCGCTGGGTGTGGCTGCTCATGAGGCTGGTCATGCCATTCAACATAAGAAAAGCTATGCGCCGCTTTTACTGAGGAATGGGATTTATCCGCTTGCTAATATTGGGACAATGCTTTCGTATCCCATATTCATACTTGGTGTTTTCATGGGTATGAACAAGCTTCTCATAGAAATAGCCATTTACCTTTTCACCTTTGCAACCTTGTTTACATTGATCACACTTCCTGTGGAGTTCGATGCGAGCAACAAGGCCAAGGCTGTTTTGGTGCAGGGGGGATACCTTTCCCGCTCAGAAATGACAGGAGTGAATGCTGTGCTTGGAGCCGCTGCTATGACTTATGTGGCTGCTGCGCTCTCTGCAATAGTGAATCTCTTGCGTATGGTTTTTTTAGCACGTGGAGGCGATTGAGTTTGAAACATACTGGTTTTTTTATTCTGTTTTTCTCAATTGTTTGTGTGATAGTGATCATGACTGGTTGCCAAAAGGACACAAAGATTGCAATAAATGATCAAAGCCTTCTTGCTGTCAAGGAAGAGTTTGAAGCAGGCAGGTATGAAAAAGTCCTGACAGCTTTGGAACAGTACAAGGATTCTCTTGAGACGAATTCCCGGGTAGCTGCTTTGAAAATGAAAGCCGAATCATTGGAGAATTTAGTTGATTCTTTGAATAGGAAATTGCCTCAAACGAACACTTCCTCTTTTGTAAGGTCTTCTTTGTCTAGATATTCTTCTTATGATATCAAATTCATTGATGGTCGGTTCCATTATCTGGGTAATGATTATAAGCGGTTGTACAATGGCCCTGCGACGGAAAAAGAAAGGATTTATTTCAAGAGTAAGCACCTGGATTTGAACAACCCTTTTCAATGGAAGGGACAGCCACAGAGTTCACAGATAGCCGTATATGCAGCCTTGGCAAGGGAACTCTCGTCGGGTGTTTCAGAAAAGGCCGAAGGTTCACATAAAGAGAAATCCGCTTTGGCAGAACTCTTGTTCAATGTGTTTCAGAATCTGGCATTTACAGCTTCAGGAACAAACTTATTTAATGAAAAAGATATCAAGCCCTATATCAAGGATCTGGATTCTCTTTCTGATGCAGTCATAGGATATTCGGACAATAAGAAGCTTGTGCTGTCAGCATTGATGACGAAAATTCATCTTTACAGGTATAAGAACCAGGCAGACAAGGCCCATGAAGTCATGGAAAAAGTGATCAAGGATTTTGGCAACGAGAAATACGCGGCGTTTGTCCATGCTTGGTTAGGCGACTATCATTATATAAGGGGCGACCTCTCCAAAGCTAAAAAATCCTATTCGAAAGCAGACAGGCTGTTCAGCAGTTCTTCCTATCCTCTTGATGAATTGAGGATGATGGTTCCTGGTATGAATGATTTCGAACAGAAAAAAAGCAAGATCAGCAAGATGATCAATCTTATACAGTCTGAAATGGATTATGAACGTTTCATACAGAACAGCAAGAGGGCTATTGTCGTAGCGGACAATGTCCGTCTTCGTCAGACCAAAGAGGCTGTCTCTTCAAAGAATGTTATTACAACCCTGAATACTGGTGATAAAGTCGTTTTTTTAAGGCGATCAGAGGAAAAAGTCTTTCTGGATGGGGCAACGGACTATTGGTATCTTGTGAGATTGCGGAATGGGAATGAAGGATGGATATTTGGAAAATTTTTACTGGTGTTCTAAAGGACACTAAAAAGAGGGTGGTCATGGCAACTGATAAACCGAATGCAATGCTCCAAATTCTTGAGGAGAAGGACAAACTTATTGTCTCCCTCAAGGAAGCGCAGACAAAAAGGGATAAACTGAACGAACAGCAGATCAAGATATTAAGTGAAGACAACCAAGCCAAGACTGAGATGATTAATTCCTTTGATCAGAGGCTTAAGGATCTTAGATACGAAGTCCTAAAAAAGGATTCTGAAGTCTCCATCTATCGTATTACAAATGAAAAAATTTCTGACAGACTTGAAAGTTTGAAGAAAGAGATAACCAATTACAGGGACGGGATCAATCAGGATGTGTCGCGCCTGAAGAGTGCCCTTGAGAAGGAGATGAGAGAGAAGAATGCTTTGCACCAGATTATCTCCACAGACCTTAAGTCTACTATCATCAAGCTGGAATCGAAACTCAGGGAAGTTGAAGAGCATTATGTTTCAGTCATCAAGAACGTCGCAGAAAAACAGGGGCTGGCAAAAAAAAATATTCGCGAAGCCATGGATAGGTTGCAGGATGCTACTGCTCTCCTTGATCTGGGGAGCCAGGAAGTTTTTAGACCGCACAAGATTGAGGAAGAGTTCGGTCAGATTGTGGATTCAGCTAAACGTAACAGCTTGAACAAGGAAGAAGAGATTCGGAAGTCAGGTTCAGGTAGTACTGTCATTGAGAATATTGAGAATGTAAATATCAAACTTATGAACTCTCCCTCCATTGAAAACCTCTTTTCTGAAATTTCATCATTGCAGAATTCAGCTCAGAGTGAGTTGGAAAATATGGGCAGGAATGGCCAGTTAGGTGGTGGTCCAGGTGCAGGTTTGTCTGGAAATGGATTAGGAACTGGCGGAGGCGGATCAGGTTCTGGCTCTGGTAGTCGATCTGGAAACGGTTCCGGTAGTGCTGGTCAGGGTGGAGGTGCTGCTGGAGGCAATCAGGATCCTGCTAACATGGCTAACAGGCCTATTGCACAGCAGAGAAGTGCTCCTACCATCCAGACAGGCGGGATGGGTGCTTCTTTAGGCGGTGAACAACGAAACAGGACAATCATTGATAAGGATAATTTTGCACCTTTCGATTGGCAACGGATTTTGAATGATATGCAACTGAGGAAATACGGTGATCTCATCAAGACCTGCGATATTGCTATCAAGGCTGGGGATTATAACAAAGCCATAAAACTGTTCAAGACCATTCGTGACCAGCCAGGTATCAGTGACACTGAAGTGACAAGCAAGATGATTGATGAGGAAATCCTCTATCTTGAAAAAATGTTGAAAGACCGGTATACACGAAAACCAGAATGACAAGTTATATTGTCAGACGACTTCTTTATGCCATTCCGACAATTCTGGGGGTGGCCTTCATAACTTTCCTGCTTTTCCGTGTTGTTGGTGGCAATCCTGCTTATATGATGGCAGGAAAAAACGCTTCTCCTGAAGAGATCCATGAGATAGAGAAACAGCTTGGTTTTGACAAGCCGCTCTTCCTCAATTTTAAGGATGCTGCAAAGAACGGGTGGTACCGTGTCTTTGATTCGCAGTTCTTCTTCCATTTCAAACAGGCTGTCACTTTTGATTTTGGCAGATCCTATAAGACAAAACAGAAGATTTCCACAATGTTCAAGGATGGGATCATTCCTTCCTTGTCGCTTTCAGTTCCTGCTTTTTTTCTAGGGATCTTCCTGGCAATCTGTATTGCTCTTTTTTCAGCTTTCAAACATGGAACATGGTGGGATAAGTCAATCGTTTTTTTGAGTGTCATCGGATTGAGTGTCCCGTTTCTTGCTCTTATCATCGCAGCACAATATTTTCTGGCCTATAAGCTCGGGCTCTTCCCCATTTCAGGATATGTTTTTGGCATAGGGTCAATCCCTTATCTCATGTTACCTGTCCTTATCTGGATCCTTTCTTCTCTTGGTGAAAATGTCCGATTTTTTAGGACTGTCATACTTGATGAGATCAAACAGGAGTATGTGACAACAGCAAAAGCACGGGGTGTTTCCAGCACTGCGATCCTTTTCAGGCATGTCCTTAAAAATGCGATGATTCCCATTCTAACAAATCTTGTCATTGCGATTCCGTTCCTTTTCACAGGTTCCATGCTGTTGGAGACTTTTTTTGGAATACCCGGACTTGGCAATGTGGGGATTATGGCTCTGGGTTCTTCAGACTGGCCTGTAATCAACGCCTTCACTTATGTGGGAGCCTGCCTGTTTGTCCTTGCAAATATGATGTCAGATATTACGTATGCTATAGCAGATCCACGGATCAAACTGAGGTGATTGGGTGAATCCTCTTTGGAAAGATGCAGTAAAACGCCTCCGTAAAAACCGGATGGCTATGATCGCTTTTGGTATCATTGCACTATATGTCTTAGTCGCTTTGCTCGTTGCTTTCAATTTGCTTGCGTCAGGATACGACAAGGAGGTGGGAGCTTCCTATGAACCGCCTTCAGCCCAGCATGTTCTTGGTACTGATATTTTTGGACGTGATGTGCTTACACGTGTCATTTATGGCACAAAAATTTCGATGTCTGTCGGGCTTATCGCATCGCTCATTGCCATTCCTATAGGAGTGATACTCGGTTCTATTGCAGGGTTTTTCGGCAAGTTCATTGATGATATGATTGTCTGGTTTTATTCGACATTGGCTTCTATTCCTGGTCTTCTTCTGATTCTTGCTTTCAGCATGGTTCTGAAAGGAAAGCTCATTTTAGGAATCCCTATGTCTGGTTTGAATTCTGTCTATCTGGCTATTGGTTTGACATCATGGGTGGGCATTTGTCGGATCATCAGAGGTGAAGTGATCAAGCATAAGGAACGGGAATATGTCCTTTCCGCACGTGCGTTTGGAGCAGGAAATTTCAGGCAGATGTTTGTGCATATCCTCCCGAATATTTTCCATCTGGTAATCATTGATTTTTCCCTTCGATTCATCGCAGCCATTCAGGCAGAAGTCATCATAAGCTTCCTTGGGCTTGGTGCTGTCAACTTGCCTAGCTGGGGAGTGATGATCAGTGATGCCAAGCTGGAGCTATCCCGCGGTGTCTGGTGGCAGTTGGCAGGTGCCACATCAGCCATGTTTTTTATTGTCCTTGCACTCAATATTTTTGGTGATGCCTTGCGGGATGCCCTTGATCCCAAGCTGAAGAATACATAGAAATTTACATGGCCAATCCGGATTTTTTTTCGTATGACCATATACCAAGGCAAGGTCATAAGAAAACGTGAAGAGACCCTTTCAGCAGGTATGATTGAAGATGACTGGCAGTTTTTTATGAGAAGAGTCCATATGAATGAAAAGAATATTGTTATGACAGACCCTGATAAATCCCCAGCCTCTTCAAAACTGTTGGAAATCAATGGTTTGCGTACTTGGTTTTATACAGATGAAGGGATAGTCCGTGCTGTTGATGGAGTTACGCTTTCCATAGACGAGCAGGAGACGTTTGGTCTTGTAGGTGAAAGTGGTTGTGGAAAATCTGTGACAGCTTTTTCTGTCCTTAAGCTGATTCCTATGCCTCCAGCACGCATTGAAAAAGGGGAGGTGCTTTTCCGCGGTAGGAATCTTGTATCTTTTGATGAGGCAGAAATGCGGAAGATCAGGGGCAACAGGATAGGCATGATTTTCCAGGAACCTATGACTGCGCTGAATCCTGTCATGAAAGTAGGAGATCAGATTGTTGAATCTCTCCGTGTCCACAAGGACATCAGTAAAAAAGAGGCATATAATCAGGGTGTAGAGCTGTTGAAGAAAGTTGGCATTGCTTTGCCTGAAAAACGTTTTTATAATTTCCCTTTTGAGCTTTCAGGTGGGATGAAACAGCGTGTCATGATAGCATCAGCTTTGGCTTGCGGTCCTGAACTGTTAATTGCGGATGAGCCCACTACCGCTCTAGATGTCACAATCCAGGCCCAGATTATTGACCTTCTCGCTCAATTGCAATCAGAAATGCGGATGTCTGTCCTTCTTATCACTCATAACCTTGGGCTTGTAGCTGAGAATGCAAAAAAAATCGCAGTCATGTATGCAGGCCGGATTGTTGAAAAAGGTTTTGCCCGTGACATCATCAGTGAGCCGAAACATCCTTATACGCAGGGGCTGTTACAGGCTGTTCCTGATATCTTCAGAAATGAGAACCGTCTTTTTACTATACCGGGTTCGGTCCCCTCACTGATAAATCATCCCAAAGCGTGCAGGTTCGCACCTAGATGTCCGTTTAAAATGGATGTCTGTCTGCAACAGGATCCCGGATCTGTGGAGCTGGAAGGAAACAGGGAAGTCTCTTGTTTTTTATATGGCAATGTAACGTTAAAGGAAAACCAATGATACAGGTCAAAGACCTTAAAAAATATTATTCCCTTCCTAAATCCTTGTTTTCAAAGGAGAATCCCTTTGTCCGTGCTGTGGATGGTGTTTCATTCTCGGTTGAACGTGGTAAAACCTTGGGATTAGTTGGTGAAAGCGGTTCTGGAAAAACAACTGTGGGAAGAGTGATGTTGAATCTTGTTCCTCCGACTTCTGGAGAGGTTTTTGTGGAGGGAGAGGATATTTTCAAGATGTCTTCCGAAAAGATCGGCAGTATCAGAAAAAAACTCCAGATCATCTTTCAGGATCCTTACGCTTCCTTGAATCCAAGAATGACTGTGGAGAACATCGTTTCTGAAGGCATGACCATCCATCACATGTATGACAGGACAGTACGACGTGAAAAGGTAAAGGAACTTTTAAATATTGTTGGATTGCAGGAAAGCCACATCAACAGGTATCCACATGAATTTTCAGGTGGACAAAGGCAAAGGATAGGGATTGCAAGGGCTATTTCGCTTAATCCGGAGTTCATAGTCTGCGATGAGCCTGTTTCTGCATTGGATGTTTCCATCCAGGCGCAGATCATCAACCTGATGATGGATCTTCAGGAAAAGATGAAGATGGCTTATCTTTTCATCTCTCATGATCTGGCTGTAGTGAAACAGATTTCACATGATGTGGCAGTGATGTATTCCGGAAGGATTGTGGAGCATGCCAGCAAAGAGGAGATATTCAGGAATCCCCTGCATCCATATACAAAAGGACTTCTTGATGCGATTCCTTCAATAGATTTT
This sequence comes from Brevinema andersonii, assembly GCA_020722765.1. GTDB lineage: Bacteria > Spirochaetota > DYKD01 > DYKD01 > DYKD01 > DYKD01. The sequence continues at coordinate 65,610 of DYKD01000003.1, forward strand.
GAAAAGAAGAGGGAAGTCAGTATAGACAAGGATGTTGAAAGTTCAAGCGAATTGAAAGGATGTCCGTTCAGTTCAAGATGTAATAGAAGGATGGACTGTTGCACCAAAGAATTGCCTAAGGAGACTGAACCGTTTCCAGGACATAAGGTCAGATGTTTTCTCTATTCTTGATGATATTTGTTCTCAGTGGAGATGAAGTTTGAAGGCTGAAGAATGTGAAAAAGGTATTTGTTAGATCAATTTGGTGAGGGCTTGCTCATGACCAGGATAGGCCAATCGCTCGCCCTCAAGTGAACTCACAAGGACACCTCATAGCAAGCTATGAGGAATTATCAAGTTAAAGATTCCTTTGTTGATTACTATACGAAATAGGCACCAAAAAGTAACCCAGCTAAAGTTGACATGGTTACTACCAAAGCAACATAAACCCCTGTCTTTTTCCATCCAATCTCTCCTGCAATGACGAGCATAGAAGGAAGTGATAAAGATGGACCAGCAAGGAGAAGAGCTAAGGCTGGACCTTGCCCCATGCCAGATCCGATAAGCCCTTGTACGATGGGTATTTCTGTAAGTGTTGCAAAGTACATTAAAGCGCCTGCCACAGATGCGAAGAGGTTTGCCCAAATCGAATTTCCACCAACGAGAGAAGCAACCCATTGTGAAGGAATGAAGGCTTCATGTCCGGGTCGACCTAACAAGAATCCCGCAGCAAGTACACCAAGAAACAGGAGCGGGAGTATCTGTAATGAGAAATCCCGTGTTGCAACAACCCAATTGGTGAGTTCATCTTTTTTAAACCAACGGATAATGGAAAACGCAAGCAAGATTCCAAAAGTGCCAGTTATCCAGAATTTATAATGATAGATGAAGTCCCATACAGGAAGTGATCCTTTAGATGGGGCCCAGTTGATGAAAACAAGAATACCAATCATGGAGAACATGAAAAGAATTTCCTGCCACAGTTTCCGAGGCATATCTGCATTGTACTGTTGGAACATTTTTGTGTCAGTCACACGAGCTTTGTCCTCTTTCATGAAAATGAGCTGCATGAGAAGACCTATGAGAACAGCGAAAAGTATCGAGAATACAGTTCTAGCAATGCCCAATTTTAAGCCTAAGACTTTGGCTGAGAGGACAATAGCGAGAGTGTTGATAGCAGGTCCTGAATATAGAAATGACGTGGCAGGTCCTAATCCTGCCCCCTTCTTATAAATTCCTTTGAAGAGTGGTAACACTGTGCAGGAACAGACAGCGAGGATGGCACCTGACACTGAAGCAACTGAATAAGCCACAAATTTATTGGCAGAGGGACCAAGATATTTGATGACTGCTTGTTGGTTGAGAAAAACTGTGATAGCGCCTGCTATGAAAAAAGCGGGGACAAGACATAACAACACATGTTGTCTCGCATATTCTGACAGCATAGCGAAAGCTTCAAGAAAAGATTGCTGAATGCGTGGGTGCTGCATGGGGATAAAAAATGCAAAAAGAAACACAGCAATGAATATGATTAGTTTTTTGTTGGGATTTTCAGACGATGACATTTTTTTGCTCCTTTTAGATTAATCGGGAAAGAAAACGGTCATAGAGAAGATAGAGACCTTCCAAAATTATGAGAGCTCCTGAAATTTTCCTCACCCAGGTGATTCCTGATGTCTTATGGTTCCATTTGAGATAGTTTTTTACTGCTGCCATGAAAGTTCCAGCAAGAACTATAATGCCGCAATGTCCAAGAGCGAAAAATAGTATGATCATCCCACTGAAGAGAGGATTGGTTGAGGAAGTTCCTAACACTATTCCCAAAACGGGAGCCATGAAAGCGAAAGTGCATGGACCCAATGCCAGGCCAAAAACAAGTCCAAGAAGGAAAACTGCAAGAGGTTCCGCTTTCTGTGCCATTTTCTTGTCAGGAGAGAGCAATGTAGGAATTTGGAAAATATCGAGGAGGAGAAGCCCTGTAAAGATGAGAACAGCAGCGGCTCAAAGGGTTCGCCAACTTCCAATGTCTCCCATGAGCATCCCGGCAAGAGATGTTATCACGCCAATTCCAGCTATTGTGACAAGTATTCCCAAGGCACAAAAGAGGGATATAAAAAAAGGCATGTTTTTTTGATGTCTCTTTTTCAGCAGTAATGACACCTATGATGAGAGGAATGCTGGAGAGATGACAAGGACTGAGAAGTATGCTGAGAACTCCCCAGACAAGTGAAGCAGCAAGAGCAATCAGTGGTGACTGAGTCATAGCTGCAGTGAGGGTTTCAAAAATAGAAATCATGTGAGGAATCTCTTGATCTCGTCTGGTGTGAGAAGTTTTCCAGCGGATTTCACTTCACCATCAATGGCAAGGGCTGGTGTCATCATCACTCCAAAATTCATGATTTCGTCAATGTCAGTCACTTTCTCGACGTCAGCATCGAGATTCATTTCTTTAATAACTTTATTGACGTTTTCAGTGAGCTTGATGCATTTTGCACAACCACTTCCTAGAACTTGAATTTTCATAAGACCTCCATATTCGGCTGTTTCAGCCATTTTTGTATTGGATTGACAATATTATTTTAGGATCACATTCAAGGTGCAAGACATGGCATTCATGAGACATTTCGCATCCAAATGATAGATATGTTTCTGTCCTTTGGATGAACAGGATATGATCCCTAAGGATTTGAGTATTCCAAGGTGTTTGGATATATTGGTTCTGTCCATCTCTTTCACTTTGAAATCTTTCCTGATGATGTCTATGATTTCACTTACAGTCTGGTCTTTGTGGGAAAGGATTTCCATAATGGCGAGGCGAATGTGGTTGGAAAGAGCCTTGTGTATATCTGCCATCTTTTTGAGTGTTAGTACGGAATCATTTCTCATCGCCATCTCCTTATATGAATATGTGAACAAGTATTCACTTAATATAATTGAGTTTTATCAGGAAGTCAAGTCGTAATTTGAAAAAAACAGGATTCATGTTTGTCTCTTATCTGTTTGCAACAAGCCATTCCAATGCGGGGAGAGAGCTTGAAAAAGCGGTTGCTCCTTTGGAAAGGTTAGCTACAGAAAGGGTCTCTATTATTTCATCTGTTGATGCACCAGCTTCTTTTGCGGTTTTCACATTATTCAAAATACAGGTTGGTGAATCCAACGCTATCCCAAACTTTCCCTTCTCTTTTCTCCAGCGGGTCATGACCCGCTGGAGGGAGTCTCCCGGAAAAAGTGCCAGGTCTGTACTCTGCTAAAATCGGCAGACCTGGTACTTATGCCCAAGAAATACAAAGAATAGGAGAGATCAGAGAAACAGAGAAAAACATGAAAATGATGTCGTTTATCATTTTGCGACTAACTTTGGGACATTATCTCTTTTTTAATCATAATTCAACAATGAACCTGTTCGAATAAGGCAGTTCATTTGAACTTATTCAATATGTATGACATGGTGTCCAGTTGGATACAAAGGCTCTCTCATGGATTTTTACCCTGTTTTTTGTTTTCAATTTTTGTGGAAATTCAGATAAAACATTGTATAATAGGAAAGGATTATAGCAGGATTTGACACTTTTCTGCTGTAAATGAGGTTATCATGGACATGCTGGTTTTTAGGGAGTTTTGATATGGATAAAGAAAATACTGTGAAAACAGGTGTTTCTGTAGAAGATGCGCTTTTTAAGGCTATTGAAGAGGATGATTTCGAAACTTTCAAAAAAATATTGGAAAGTGGAGTTGACCCTGACGTGGAAGATGACAATGGGGCAACTCCTCTGATCCGTGTTGCTGCTGCAGGTGGCATCCATGCAGTTTCCATGACATCATTGCTGTTGGAAAAAGGTGCTGATGTGAATGCTGCGGATTCGACTGGCGAACATGCGTATGATCTGGCAGATGCGAATGATGATTCAGACCTTTCGGATTTCCTTTTGGAACATGGTGCAATGGATCCTGCAAGCTACCATTTTTCTAGGGAAGAGGCGCTTTGTGAGGCTGCCGCAGAAGGGGATGTCATTAAGATTCATTATCTGCTCAAGAAAGGAATCAAGGATATTGATACTCCTTGGGAATCCAGTTCGGAGGAAAGTGCTCTCATGGCAGCTGTCATCAACGGCCATCATGAAGCTGCAAGAGTTCTTATAAAAGCAGGAGCTGATGTTGATTTCCAGTGTTTTGGGAAAAACCAGAATACCTGTCTCATGGAAGCTGTGGAAAGCGATGATATGGATATGGTAAAGCTCCTGGTTGAGGCAGGCGCAAGCCTCGATCTGGAAAATGAGGAAGGGAATACTGCTTATGCCATTGCCAAAGTCAATGATCCTAAGGGAAGCATTGCCAAATATCTGAAAGAGCAGAACGATGAGGATGATGACGGTGATTTGGACGAAGATGACGATTATGAGTTATAAACAACGGTTTTTATAAGGGGACTAGGAATTCATTCCCATCAGCGCTGTTATTGATTTTTCAGGTACGAGGGTGTGGCTGTCATTGGAACTTAATCCGATTCTCTCAGCTCCAATATATTTCAGAAAAACAGGTTGCACATCAAGATTCCAGTCTCCATAGCCTGGCGAGTATCTCATTGTTGGTTTTATCTTTGAAAAAAAAGCTTGTCTGACAATTATGTTGTTGATGTGTTGTGCGGTTTCATCTGCGAGTTCAGAACCAAGAGCGTCAAGGATGGTCGCTTTGTGCAGTTCGCCATTCTTTTCATATTCAGATACGCGTTTTCCAAGATGTGGCCCTATCGTACATGCGATTAAGACAACTTGCTTGCTGTTTGAAAGTAATTTCACGACTTGCCTGCTTCGGATTTTAAACTCATCAGATATGATAATTTCAGTCTCAGTGCGGGATTTGATCAGCGTAATTTCATAAATGCCTTGTGGCTCAATGAGGGACAAGGCTTCCCTGCTTATTTTGTCAAGCAGTTCTTGCATGGTACTGCTGATTTCTGTCATCCCACGTCTGTAGTTCAATCTTGCAAGCACTTCTTTTTCCGGTATTGTGATGGGAATATTGGTCAGTAGGGGCATGAACATGATCCTTCTTTTTTAATTGCTTCGATAGCTTTGTGATAGTCAGGTTCCCGTTTTATTTCCGGCACCTGCTCAGAGTAAGTAACTTTATGATGGCTGTCAAGGACAATAACGCATCTGGAAAGCAATCCAGATAGAGGACCATCGATAATCCGCACACCGTAGGTCTCTCCAAAAGAACGCATTCTCAGTTCTGACAGAGGGGTGATATTTTTAATCCCTTCAGTAGAACAAAATCGTTGATGTGCGAAAGGGAGACCCATGGAAATGCATAACACGACAGTATTGTCCAGTTTGCCTGCTTCACCATTGAATTTGCGTCCAGACATGGCGCAGATAGGGGTGTCTAGGCTTGCAAAAACATTCAAGATCACTTTCTTGCCTTGAAAATCATGATGGTTGCCATAATCATTCTCCTGCTTGGATGTTTTATATTGGGATGGATTGTTCAGTTTGAAATTCTTCTATAAAAAACGGATTTGCCTGTTCTGTAGAAAATGTATTCCCCTGTATTTGCAATTCCCATGAATTCATCTGCGTCTTCAACAAGAATCGCTTCTACGGAGGATGTCCTTGGTTCAAAAAGAAAAATGGATTTATTATCCTTCCAGTCAATGACCTTATCCTTGTTTGTGTCTTTCAGGAATCCATGGCAGACGAGTTTTCTTGAAGCTGGAAAGAAGGCCATCTGTTCGATCTGTGTCAGTTGTGTTGATGTTTCTAGGTGGTTCGTCAAGCTATAAGTCAATACACGCCTATCTCTGGAAATATGAAGTGAGTTGTCAGGCGACAAGATTCCCTTTTTTTTGAAGCCTTGAAAGAGGGTTTCGTTGCTTTTTCCTGTGATATTGCAAAGATTTGTCCTTCCACGGTCATCAATAAGATAATCAAGGATTCCATCATGGTTTTCGCTATTTATCATGCTATTCTGCGAACGTACGGATTTTATCCTTCTTACTTCTTCTGAATCCAGGTTATAGGAATGTATGGTCGCCATTCTGTCGAAATGATTTGGCGTTTTAATATGGACAGTCCTTCCATCGCTACTGAAAAGGATCTGGGCTGAGGACGTGTCCTTGTAGACTGTAGGAATGTCTATCTTTTTTATTTCCTTTAAATCTGCTGTTAAAAAAAGCCCTTTTCCTTTGATGAAAAAAGCAAGGTTTTTCCCATGCATGTCCCAGCAGAAATCCAGGATCTCACTTTGATGGGCTGTGTCATAGACAAGTTGTGTCTGGATAAAGGATGGTTCAGGATTTTGTTTTAGTAAAAGTTTTGATACTCTTGACATGTCATATAGGAAGAGCGTGTTGCTCACTACATAAGCTGCCTGCAATGTCCCAGGTTTCCATTTCGCATTTTTGATGATTCTATCCTTTTCTATCATCATGGTCTGGTTGTTGTCAAGGTTCATGAAGAACGTGTTTGCCTTGTCCGATATGATGAATGCATTTAAGGAGGGGTGTGGGAAAAATGAGACTTTCTGGCTTTCCAGGGATGGAATCCTTGTTGGTCCTGACAGTGTTATCTTTTTTCGTATATCCGTCTTTGTATGTTTTGACTTCAGGTTGAGTAAAAGTTCAGGAGTGGATTTGAGGACGCTGTCTCCTGGACTTATTTTTTCCTGTTGCCAGAGGATTTCCGCTTTTAAGGAAAGGTCGTTGACCTCTACTACTTTAAGCACGCCTGACGGCATACTGTTGGAAGTAAAAGAAATGAAGAGCTCGTTTTTTGAAATATTGAAATTTCTACCCAGATTGACAAGGACAGACGTCCCATCTTTCATGCTGAGAATTTCGCCTGAAAGGGCCAGCCTTTTCCTGAGTGTCGTTGAAAGATTGTCCATCAGCACATCAAGTGATTTTTTACTGTTGAGGTTCTCTTCAAATACTGAGCTTTGTTTCTGTAACCTGGGAAAATGCGCTTTTATCAACAGGTTGTTGTTGCTGCTCATATCCGCTATAAGGATGGCATCCAGTGAAAAAAGAAAACGAGTAGGATCGTCCTTGTAAAACCGGGAACTGTATTCAACAATCCTGTCGTAGGAATAGACGTCGAACCAAGGTGTGTTTTGAAGTTCAAGAATGATGCGGTTCTGGAATTCAAAGAAAAGATCCATGGATTTGGGATTCCCGTTTCCCGTATGGTATATTCCGATTTTTTTTATGGTTTCAGGTGTAATAATGTAATCCTTCAGTTCAAGGTAGGCTTGCAGAGGGAATGCCATTGTTACAAATGTTATTATAAGGAGTATTATGTTTTTCATGCTACATTATCGAAATAAATTTAATAAATGATAAGACTGAAAAAAATTGGAGTCTCCTGTTTTTGATGTATTTGACTACTTCTCCTAATATCAGTAACTTACGCTGTTATGTCAGTTAGAATAGAGGAGTCATTCATGAATAAGGGTTTTTCATCAATATTCTTAGGGATTATCCTTTGTTTTTTCATACAAACAGGTTATTCATCTATAATAGACCTCTCGAAAATCCCTTGTGAGTTGCCTTGGGAACAGTTTACCACAGAAAGCAATACAATAGGCATTTTTTTCGAGGATAAATCAGAGAGTAAAGGCTTTTTCCTGCTCCCTATAACGAATTCCCCTGCACCTGGTTATACTGTGGAAATGAAGTTTTCCATGCGGTCTCTTATTGGCTCTGACAGGACTTCTTCTGTTGGTTTCAAAATTCTTGAAAATGTAGAAACGTTTGGGAAAAAAAAGGATTGTCCTGGTCATTTTCTTGTCCTTTTTGATAATAATGGGAATTTGGATATCAAACGTTGGAACGGTTCTTACTATTCAGTTGTAGCCCATAGATCCCGTTTCACATTCACTCCAGGAAGGCAACAATCCATGAAGGTTGATGTCTCTCCTGCAGGTTCAATAAAAGTATATCTTAATAACAAGCTTCAGATGGCATATAGATTCAAAAAAAAGGTGCTCGAATCCACTCCTGTGTCCATTTGTGCCATGCCAGGGACTTCCCTGGAGGTTGTTTCTTTCGAAATACGCTGATTTTCACCTCGAACCAGCCTCCTGTTTCGGCATTTTTGACAATTCTTCAATAAAACACTATATTCAACAAAATATATGTTAGACACAAAAAACCTAAAAAGAGACATTTCAGGATTATTCTTCATGCTTTTCTCTCTTCTTTTCCTGACCAGCTTGGTTTCCTTCAATGCCTCAGATACATCCTTATTTACAGGATTAAAATCTGATTCAGTAAGCAATTGGATTGGTTTCATAGGCGCATATATTTCAGCTTTTTTATTTTTTGGAATTGGGATTTCATCCTATGTTCTGACTTTTGGTCTCTTCTGGGTCGGATTGAATGCCTTTCAAGGGATTCCTTTCCGTGCAGTCTGGACTTCTTATCTCGGATTTTTTCTTTTAATCATATTTGTCTCTATCTTTGCAAGTTTGCTTAATACCCATTATGGAATGGCCTATTATCTTTTTGGCGGTAAGATGGGAGATTTTCTTGTAGAAAAGGGGATTGCACTGACAGGTGTGCTAGGACTTTATATTGTCACGTCTTTTGCTCTTCTTATTTCTGTTGTCCTTGCATTCAGGATCTCACCTGCGCAGATTTATGAATCTGTCAGGGAAAAGAGGGAAGCACGCAAGCTGGCAAAGGAACTGGAAGAAGAACAGAAGGCTCAGAATTTGTCTGCAGAATCCGGATTTTCAGAGCTAGAAAAAAATACAGAAGGAGTTTCTCAGGAAAAGGGCGTCTCTGGTAAAAGGTCGAGGAAATCAAAACCTCCTCTTTTCGAGAAAGTAGAATATGTCGTGGATGAGGATGTGTTTGACAGTGTGGAATACGCTCCTGCAGAGGATGTGAGCCCTGTTTCACAACAGGCTGTTACAGACGAAGAGCCTTGGAAAGAATCTGACGAGATGCAGGAAGATCCGTCACAGCCGCCTGTTTCCATAACCATGATAGAAAGAAATACTGATTTTGTAAATAAGACGACAAAGAAAATAAAAAGCTCTCTCAGGAAAAGTAGAAAGCTCCCCCCCTTGTCATTGCTTAGTATTTCTGATAAGGTGGATAATGCGAAGATCACTCGTGATGTCCGTGCTACTGCCTTGGCTTTGGAAGATGTCTTAAACCAGTTCAAGATCAAGGCGCAAGTCATAAATACGGAAATCGGTCCTGTACTGACTCGTTATGAATTGAAGATGCCCCCAAGTGTCCTTGTGAGCAGGGTTGCAAGTCTGGGAGATACCATAGCTTATAATTTGGCTGCTAAGAAAGTACGTGTTGTTGCGCCTATTCCAGGAAAAGCCGCTGTCGGAGTCGAAATACCCAACACTGAGCGAACACTTGTCACTTTGGGGGATCTCTTTCTTAAACGCGATATCAAGACTGCGAAAGTTCTTGATTTCTATCTGGGACTTGATGTCACAGGAAAACCGATTGTCCCAAACCTTAAGGATGCACCCCATCTCATCATTGCAGGTGCTACAGGACAGGGGAAAAGCGTCTGTATCAATTCAATACTGATTAGTTTCCTTTATACATGTACTCCTGAAGACCTGCGGCTTATTCTTGTTGATCCCAAGATGGTCGAGTTGAAGATGTTCAATGGCATTGAACATCTTCTCACGGAAGTTATTACTGATAAGAAGAAAGCGGCACTGGCCTTGAAGTGGCTAGTCCAGGAAATGGAACGCCGTTACAGCATGATGGAACAGGCCAATGTGCGTGATGTTGTCCGTTATAATGAAAAGGTTGCAAAATCACACGATGAGACAGCAGAACACCTCCCTTATATTGTTCTTGTTGTTGATGAGTTGCATGATCTCATGATGGCTGGGAAAAAAGAAGTAGAAGAACTGATTGTCAGGCTTTCTCAGAAAGCGCGTGCTGCGGGGATCCATCTTATCCTTGCAACGCAAAGGCCTTCAGTCGATGTCATAACCGGTGTCATCAAGGCTAACTTTCCGTCACGGATCGCTTTCTTCACGCAGTCACGCATCGATTCCAGGACAATCCTCGATTTGGGTGGGGCTGAACAGCTTCTTGGCAAAGGTGATATGCTTCTTTCATATACAGGATCAAATGAGCTGATACGTCTGCAGGGCGCTTATCTTTCAGAAGAGGAAGTCCTCAATGTCGTCGAACATCTGAAAAAGGACGCAGCTCCCCAATATCTTGATGACATTGTCAATGAAGAAGAGCACATGGTAGAAGAAGACGATGTTGATAAGGATGACATGTACAGGCAGGCCATTGAAATCATAAGGTCTACTAAAAAAGCGTCAGCGTCCTATCTTCAAAGGCGCTTGCAGATCGGGTATAATCGTGCAGCCCGATATATAGATATGATGGAAAAAGAAGGTGTGATTGGTCCCCAGAACGGTAGTAAACCTAGAGAGGTGTTTATCTCATGAAAATAAAAGAGATGTGTTTCTTGCTGATGACAGTATTGTTCTCAGTGTCGGTTTCTTATGCGGCTCCACAGGCTTTGCCGACTGTCCTTACAGTCAAGAAAGTTGTGAAAAACATGCAGGATTCCTTTTCAGGGATGTCATCCTATAAGTCCGGTTTCAAAATCACTGCGGACAGGGGAAAAAACAAGTCAGTTGTCTGGAATGGTGAAATGAAGTATAAGGCTCCCAGCTCCATTATTTTTCTTTTTGATAATCCGAAGGATCAGCTGATTTACAGTGATGGGAATGTGCTGAAGATCTATGTCCCTGAGCTTAGGGTTATAGGTGAACAGAAACTGAATGTGCAGAGCCAAGACATCCTTTTCATCAACAGTAAGACAAGCTTTTATCAGCTGCAGAGACAGTATAATTTTTTCTTGGGAGACCAGCCCATCAAGACCGTGGCAGGTCAGAAGATTGTCGTGTTGAACCTGAAAAGGAAGAATGTGAATGCCGGGTTTAAGTCCATTGACCTCTGGGTTTCTATGGATGACTGGCTTATCATGAAGGCAGTCGCTACGACGCGTGAAGACAGGAACATGACAATGAATTTTTTTGACATAGAGGTGAACCCCAAGATCACAGAGAATGAATTTGAATTCAATCTTCCTGTGGATGTTCAGACGATACAGGATCCCCTCTATTCAGGCGCAATGGTCAGGAAAAAATAGAAAAACAAAGGAGTCAATACATGGCATCAGTAGGTGGAATGCTCAAACGCGAACGGGAAAAACAGAAACTTCAGGTTTCTGATATTTCAACAGCGACAAAAATCCCTGAAAAGTTCATCAGAGCTATCGAAAAAGAGGATTATTCCATTTTTCCAGCTGAGACTTTTCTGGTCGGATTCATACGCAATTATGCGCGGGAGTTGGATCTGGATCCGAACGAGGTCGTTTCCCTCTATAAGAACACGAAACTTGACAAGGAACGTTCCCTCCCTGTTTCATCCACATCGTATGTTTCCAGGGAATCGACATTGAAGAATGACGCTGTGAAGATAAAGAGATCCATTCCCAAATCCTCTGATGAGGTAGAGCCTGAAGTTCCCATGCATCAGACTGTTTCCAAGGAGAACTTGAAGAAGTTGCTAGGAAATGCAGGGCAAAAGAGGGATGTTTTTTCAGAAACTGTCAGTTTTCTTCGTTTCTTTTTTAGGAACCAGATTACCATGCTGATTACCGCAGGCTCTGTCCTTTTTATTCTCCTGTTGGTGGTCACGCTTTTCAGTGTCCGTAATTGTTCAAAATCTGGAAAAGCAGATAAGGAATTTGCATCCATGCAGGTCATTCAGTTCGACCAGATGGCAGGTGTTTTTGACCTCAATCTGAGCGAGTATTACAAGCTCAAGTTGGGACGTGATTTCCATACTGTCATGGGTGAGATGTTGAACAGGCAGGATGCAGTCAACAATCCCCAGTCTGTCATTAAGATTCTGTTCCGTTTTGGTGATTCCATGTTTGAGCTTTCCCAAAGTCTGAAACAGGATATTGACGTGGATCTCGACGGTGTCATGGATATCTCCCTCAGGTTGAATAGCATCAGTGAAAAGACATTTAATCTGTCTATCACTAAACTCCGTGAGTTTGTTACTAATGCTCTTGTAGAATCGACAACACCGTCAACACAGGCGTTACAACCTGTCAAGCAGGGAGGCGATCCGAAAAAAGAGGCATTCACTTCTGTGGGTGTCAAGAAAAAAATTGTCTTCACAGCTGAAGTGGTGAGAGACAAGTGTTATATCAAAGCGTGGATCGATTCCCAGGAACAGGAAGGCAAGATGGTCTATGCAAACCAGAAGGTTGAATTTATAGCCCAGGACATCATGCAACTCCGTGTTGGAAATGCAGGCGCCCTCAAGGTCACAATAAACGGAGTCCCCTATAATCTTGGACGGAACATAGTGAACAAGACGATTCGGTGGAAGCGTGATCTTTTGGATGAGAGTGTCTATAATCTGGTCATTGCAGATTGGCAATAAGAAAAGTTCATATTCGGACTTTGGGTTGTCCCAAAAACACTGTTGATTCAGAACGTCTGTCCTATGCATTGAAGATGAATGGAGTTCGTTTGGTTGAGGATGAGGATTCTGCGGATACTGTTGTTGTGAATACTTGCGCTTTCATACGAGATGCTGTAGATGAGAGCCTTTCTGCCATATTTGAAGCTTCCTCAAAAGGCAAATCCGTCATTGTTGCAGGATGTCTTCCTGGAAGATATCCTGACATGCTGAAGGGAAAGATTCCTGAAGTTATGGCGTTTTTTGGACCTCATGAACAGGATAAGATGATCAGGTTGCTCAGCAATAAGGTAAAGTTAGAAGATAAAAACGGCAGGGAGCTTTCCACCCCATTGTCGTATGCATACCTCAAGATTGCTGATGGTTGTGACAGAAAATGTTCTTACTGCATTATCCCGAAAATAAAGGGTCCGCAGAAAAGCGAATCACCTGATGATGTTTACAGGCAGGTTTTTGACCTCTCTGCGAAAGGGGTCCGTGAATTCATCCTTGTAGCACAGGATCTTACAGCTTATGGCACAGACAGTGGAACGGATCTTGTTGGATTGTTGAAGCGTCTCTGTAAAGTGAAAGCAGATGTACGGTTCAGGATGCTTTATCTTTTTCCGTCTGCTCTGACGCGCGATCTCCTGGATTTCATAAAGCATGAACAGAAGATCATGCCTTATTTTGATATCCCGGTCCAGCACTCTTCCCCCGCAGTCCTGAAAAGGATGAAACGGCCTTTTGATCGGAAATCATTGGATAGGGATATTGACAGGATTCGTAACCTGAGAGAAGATTCAGTGCTGCGGACAACCTTGATCACAGGTTTCCCAGGAGAGACAGAAGCTGATTTCAAGAATCTGGTAAATTTTGTGAAAGAGAAAAAGTTTAACCACCTTGGAGTGTTTCCTTTTTCCAAGGAAGAAGGATCTGCTGCGGCACTATTGCCAAACCAGATTTCTTCTGCTGTCGCCAAGAAAAGGGCGGATGTTGTCATGTCTATCCAGCGTGATATTTCTGCAGAGCATCTCTCTTCCTTCAAAGGAAAAGCATTGACATGTGTTGTTGATGGTCAGGATTCAGATGGGATTTTTTCAGCGCGCAACTGGTATTTTGCCCCTGAAATTGACGGTGCCATTCTTGTAAAGTCCAATCGGAAACTCAGACCAGCAGATAGGATTAAAGTAAAAATTTTTAAGACAGGTGATTACGACCTTTTTGCTGAGGAGGCAAGATGAAAGCCAAAACAAGAAGTTCTTTTCATACGATTCCCAACTATCTTACATTTTTCAGGATCCTTTGCATTCCCGTTTTTATATGGTTTTTTTTAAGCGATCTTCCAAATGGAAAACTATGGGCTGCTGTTGTTTTTGCGGCCGCTTCCGTGACGGATTTTTTTGATGGGTATCTTGCCAGAAAACTGGGACAGGTGACAGAATTTGGTGTCTTTATGGATCAGTTTGCTGACAAGCTCCTGGTATGGCCTGCGCTTCTCCTGTTTTCCACGGTTCCCCAGTTGAATGTCCCTCTCTGGTTTGGCATCGCGATTTTTCTAAGGGATTTGATTATGACTGTTCTAAGGGCGGTCGTCAAGAAGAAAACAGGCCTTTCCATGAAGACAAGTTATTGGGGAAAATCCAAGTCTGCAGTTCAGATGTTCACAGTCATTTATATCCTTCTCGTTCTGGCTTCTTTGGATGTATCAAGTGGTTTTCTTCTCGCTTTTTCAGAGTCTTCACTTAACCTGATGCTTCCTTTCTGGTTTATGGCACTTTCTGTTTTTCTTACCCTTCTTTCAATGGTCATATATTTTTTTGATAACAAGGATGCATTGAAGAAGATGGTCGGAGGATAATGCAATGAGAAAGATTGTTGATTTCCTTGTTGAATTTTTTGCAACTGGTTTTTATTCTGGAAAGATTGGAAAAGCGCCTGGAACCATGGGAACTTTTGTGGCTTTCCTGCTTTTTTTACCCTTGGCTGGTCATTCCGTTGCGTTTTGGTCCTTCTTTTTTCTGGTTCTCATCCTATCTGTTCCAGTCTCTACGGCTATGGAAAAACGTCTGAAGCTCAAGGATCCTCAGGTTGTCGTCATAGATGAAATTGCTGGTTATTTCGTTACCATGGCGGCTATTCCAGCCCTGGCTTTTCCATCTTCCAGAATGCTCATTCTGGCAACCTTAGGTTTTGTCCTGTTCAGGATTTTTGATATTTGGAAGCCTTTTCCCATCAAGCAGATACAGATTTTGCCTTCTGGATGGGGGATTGTTGTGGATGACCTGATTGCAGGGATATACGCCAATATCATACTTAGAGTCATAATCCTTTTTTGGCCTGTTTGAGGGTGATTCTATCCCAGATGTTAGCAATAAAGTTGACAAGATGTTAAAAATCGGTTAAATTAAACACATGATCGTTGAATATGTAAACCCATTTATTATTGGTGCTATAGAAGTTTTTGAGGAAGTGGCAAGCATCGAACTTAAAAAAACCGATGTGGTTCTGAAAAACAACACTTCTTCAGACGCTGATATTGCGATCATTTTTGGTGTGAGCGGTTTTCTGACAGGGCAGGTCGTCTGCAGTTTCAAGGAACATACTGCACAGCGGGTCGTCCAGTCGATGATGCCCAACAGCACACCACAACAACAGGCAGAATACCTTTATAGCGCTTTGAGTGCCATGGCAAATATGATTACAGGGCGGGCGACTATCCTGCTTGCTGGTAAGGATCACATCATCTATATTACACCGCCCATGGTCAAGATACATAATCAGAGTTCAGCTGAGTTCATTCAAGGCAAGACCATAAGTGTCACTTTTTCATCGCGTTTCGGATCTATAGAAATCAATGTCTCTTTGAAGCCCTCGGGTAAATGAGGATAGCAACGCATGGCAACTGTATTATTAGTAGATGACTTGGCTTTCATCAAGATGGTCCAGAAGGAAGTCCTTGAAGCCAATGGTCATCAGATCATAGGAGATGCAAAGGATGGTCTGGAAGCCATTGAGCAATACAAACGTCTCCATCCTGATATCATCATCATGGATATTACGATGCCAAAGATGGATGGATTGAATGCCTTGAAAGCCATAAAAAATGTCGATCCTGCTGCACGGGTTATTGTCTGTAGTGCTTTGGGTCAGCAGCAGCTTATCATTGAAGCCATCAAATTCGGTGCAAAAGATTTCATTGTCAAACCGTTCAAGCCTCCACGTCTCGCTTCTGCCATAGAAAAGGCTTTGAAATAGAGATGTCCCGTAGAAGCGCTTTTCTTCCGTTTCTGCTTTTCCTTCTGTTCTCATTTTTCCTTAGCCCTTTATTCTCAAAAGATCTGTCCTTGGAAGTCAAGGTCGTTGATCGGCCATATAGGACTTTGTTGGTTCTTCCATTCGTAAACCATACAAGAAACAAGGATTATGATTTTCTTTCAAAAGATCTTGCAGTCTTTGTCCTTTCAGAATTGAATGCATTGGGCACGGTTGTTGTCTTTTCAAATGAAATGGAAACCCCTTCCAATCTTGATCCTACCAGGAAATATTTTTTTATCTGTCAGGAGGATTTCAGAAGGGAGTTAGTCGTTTCAAGCATGGAGGAAAGGACGAATGTGATACAGGCTAAATTGGATCAGTCCGATTATGTGGTCAAAGGCAGATTCGACCCTTCTCCGATCAAAGGTGATGATGAAACATGGGTTTTCGGGATTATCCTTTCAAATACAGTCTCTCATTCTGTCAGGTGCTCTTATAAAGAAAGATTCCCCTATAAAAGGATTTTGGATTACCAGTCTGAGTTGACTGAAAAGCTGAAACGCTCTCTAAATGGTGGGCAGGGTTTTGTGTTGGAGGTTACCTCCTCAGAAGAGCGTACTGAAGTGTATCTTGGTGATCAGTACATGGGGTATGCCCCTGTAAAGATTTTTCTTCCTTTCATGACAAATAGTATTTCCCTGAAAAAAGAAGGATATGCCAGTACAAAGCATGTGTATGTCCTGGAACAGGGCAAGTATCAGTCCCTTTCACTTGACGTGGTTATGGAGAAGGATTTTTCCAGCAGAACTTTCAGTTTGATGACCCATCCATCAGGCCAGAGGGTGTATTTGAATGAAAGGTACATAGGTCTTTCCCCAGTGCGGAATTTTTCTACATATTTTTCACAAGCGATACTGTATGTGAGCAGTTCAAACCATAACTATAATCATGAATATGTCAAAGCGGATTTCAACAGGAATTCCATTTATCACATCAGCATGAGACAAGAAAAAAAGGAGAAGAGTTTCTTATCCAACAGACGTTTAGCATGGGGATCCTTCTGGTTGGGAAGCGCTGTGCTTGCAGGTAGCATTTATTATTTTATGGATGCTGCCTATTACTCCAAGCTTTCCGCGCTCAGGCAGGCTTCTGATCCAAGATGGGAGGCAGACCGCATAAGAGGTCAAGAGTCTTTTTCAACAGGTTTTTTCATTGCACTCAGTTCAATTCCCTGCTATGCGGGCACGCTCTTTTTCACCATTCGTATGAGTGATGAGAAGGACTGGTAATGAGGATACTTGTTGTCAGTGATGTCGTTGATAACCGGATCTATTCTGAAAAACTGAAGGAGAATTTTGGAGATGTCGATCTTGTCCTGTCCGCTGGAGATCTACCGTTCTCTTACCTCGAATATATCGTAAGCATCCTTAATAAGCCTCTTCTTTATGTGAATGGGAATCATAATAACACTGGTGAGTATACAAGTGACGGTCATATCAAAAAAGAATGTCTTGGTTGCATGAATGTCCATTCAAAAACTGTCCTGGCCAAAGGCATTCTGGTCGCTGGACTTGAGGGCTCATACAGGTACAATAAGGGTACGTGTCAGTATACTGAGGCGGAAATGTGGTTTCAATATGTGAAACTCATTCCAAAACTCATCCTGAATAGATTGTTTCATGGCAGGTATTGTGATATCCTATTGACACATGCTCCTCCGTTGGGTATTGGAGATAGCGTAAATCCTGCACATAAGGGGTTTGGTACTTTCCTACGGTTCATGCGCAGGTTCAGCCCAAAAATCCACATACACGGACATGTTCATCTGTACGACCGTAATGAGGTTTTTATACATGATTATAGGGGCACAACTGTCATAAATGCTTATAATTACAAGGTTTTTGATTTTGACGTGAAGACGGGTTCTATCAAGGTCTTAAGGCATTAGGCCTGGAGATTTTTATCTGTTTATCCAATTTTTATCTTAAAAGTGTTGATTTTACCTGTTTTCTTTCTTATATTATAAATGAGGTGATGAATTATGAAAAATCTATTCAGAGTTTTATTAACCGTACTGATTATGACAGTCATGGTAGCAAATGCTGAAAATATAATTGTATCATTGGTTATAGGTCAGGCAGTTTACAAGAATTCTGATTCAGGAAAATGGCTCAAGGTCAAACCCAACATGGTTTTAATGCAGGAAGGTACAATCCAGACTAGGCAGGCCAGCAAGATAAAGATCCGTTTTACGGAAAGTTCTGTTGAAATGCTCATTCCTGAGAACAAGATCCTGAAAATAGCGGATATTGTTGAAAAAAAGAATTCTATTGTGAAAAATGACAAAAAGCTTAAGCTAAACATGTTGAAAGCCAGGTTGAATAAGGATTCAGGAAATACGAAAGGGTCTGCTGTTGCAGTAGCTGGTGTGCGTGGTTCAAAAAAAGGATCTGCTCCGATTCAGAAAACAACAGACCTGGTTTGGGATGAATGACCGCTTCTTATAAATCATCATCTGCGGGTATGAGAAAATCTTAGGAGTTTTGTGATGTTGAAAAGAATATCTTTAGTGTTGTTAGTCCTTTTAATGCCTTTTTCCTCTTATGCCGCAAAAGAAAATTATGGCAAGGCTTATAAGGAAAAATATGATAATAAGAAATTGAAAGCCAAAGGGTATATTCTCAAGGGTGAGAAAAACGGTCCATGGATATATTTCCGTGATGATGGGAAAACTGTCTGGATGGAAGGTTCTTTTGAAAAAGACAAGCGTACAGGCGAGTGGAAATATTTTGACGAGGATGGAAAACTGGCACGCAAAGGTCTTTTTGATACAGGCAAAGAGACAGGTGAATGGCAGAGTTTTTTTGCTTCAGGTGCAGTAAAAGGGAAAGGCCCTTACGAAATCGGCCTTCAGAACGGAGAATGGTCTTTTTATTTTGAAAACGGACAAATACAGCAGAGGGGTTCGTTTTTGAAAGGGAAAAGGGATGGTCTTTGGGAATCTTTCTATAATGATGGGAATATTTTGGACAAAGGTTCTTATGTGACCAATGTAAAGCATGGTCCTTGGGAAGAGTATCACCAGAATGGACAAAAACGGAGTTCCTCGCAGTATCAATTTGGTGTTTTGAGTGGAACTGCTTTGACATATTCAGAGACCGGGAGTCTTCTTTCCCAGGAAAATTATAAGGATGGGAAGAAAGAGGGTCCTGCTATGGCTAATCATCCAGATGGTTCCCTCAAGGAAAAAGGTAATTATGCAAATGATGAACGCGTAGGTGCATGGTTTTTTTATGCACCAGGAAACAAGAAGGCTTCTGAAGGTGTTTTTGAGGCAGGGAAAAAGATAGGTACCTGGAAAGATTATTATCCTGCAAACGGAGCATTGAAAGGGACCGGTTTGTATGTGGCAGGGAAACGCGATGGTGTCTGGAAGTTTTATGAAGAGACTGGTGGACTGGCACGTGAAGTGAATTATTCAAAGGGAAAGATTTCTGGGAATGCGAAATTCTATGTTGCAGGAAAGCTGTCTTATGAATCTGAAGTGAAAGGTGCCACTGACGATGATCTCATGAAAAATGGCAAGTATGTATCCTATTATGAGAATGGGAAAAAGAAGGATGAAGGCAGTCATAAGCTTGACATGATGTTCGGGACATGGATACATTACTATTCAAATGGAAACAAGAAATCAGAAGGTGCATACATAGACGGGAAACGTAACGGGATGTGGCAGGAGTACAACGAGGATGGGACGCCGAATGGCTCTCCTGTGAAGTATGTCCTAGGAGACAAGTTCTAATTTTTTTCTTAAGGTGAATCTAAGGTTATTGGACCGTCACAGGGATGAAGGGCAAAACGATTTCTTGTGGCGGTTTTTTTTATATGTTCTTGCCCGTTATCCTTTTTTCAGTTTTTTCCCATGGAGATGATATTTTTTCTCCTGTTCTTCCTGTATCTTAATGGCGGCATCCCGCTGAATTTCTCGAAAGTGGCAGTGAAATAATTGGAGTCATTGTACCCAACATCAAAGGCGATCTCTGAAATGCTCTTGTCTGTTGTTTCAAGGAGTGTTTTGGCGCTGCTGATACGAAGTCTGTTGATGTAATTGTTGAAAGAGACTCCCGTATGTTTCTTGAATGTGTGTGAGAAATGGGATTCAGAAATCATGAAGTCTTTGCACAGCTGTGAGCGTGTGATGTCCTGTGTATAATGCGTTTTGATGTGTCTTGTTATTTCGTTTATTTTGTTTCGTATGTTGGACGTAGTGTGCCTTTCTTCGAGGATGGATATCCGTTCCATCTCTTTTTCAATGACGTAATTGAGCATGGCAAAGAGGAATTCTCCGATTGATTCGATTTCTCTTAAAGGCAGGACTCTGGCTTTCAGATAATATGATTTCAGTTCCTTGTAAGGTATTCCGAATTGTGAGGCGATTTTTTTTGGAGTGATAGTGTCAGGTCTGTCTGGAATGATCTGGCCAGCAAGAAGTACGCCTGTCAATTCCTCTTTTACAAACACTGGAATGCACATGTCTATCATGCCAGCATAACATCTATAGATATATGGTTTTCTGGTCTCTTTGGCAATCTTTAAGGCATTGATGTCGGATTTTTTACATGCATCACCTCGGTCTGTAAGGCTGATTCGCCAACAGTATTTGCATGAGCCTTGGGGATAGATGATCTGGTTCCCTTCCTTATCTAGAAGAGTGATATTGATTTTCATGAGATCAGAGAATTTTTTAATAAGGTTGGAAATACTTTCCAGGTTCAGGATCCCTCGTAAGTCATATTCCATAACAGCTCCTATAAGTGAATATTATGCATAAAAAAGCATAAAATCAAAGAAATTTAGGAGAAATTTTAAGGATATTTTTCATGAAAAACGTTATTTTTTTACAGTTTATTGAATGAATTGACGGAGGATACATGAGCTGTTTTAACAAGGTCAAAATATTTTTTCTTTTTGGAATAATCCTTTTTATGACCCCTCCTTCCTATTCAATCATTACTTATGACGGAGCAGTGGCAGGTGTCAATAATTATTCCAGTTGTGACTCAATCACGTGGTATGATTCGAAAGGTTGGCCACGCACTGTCTATTTTGGTAAGGTTCGTCCCGTAGATCCTACTTACGTAGGATTTATTACAAGGATGACTTGGTACACGGATAATGGCATGATGGTTACTGGTGATGAGGCAGATCCAAATCACTCTCATAGTTGGGGGACTGTCCGCGGAAGGAATATTTATCGTACTGGATTCGGATATACAATCAATCATGATCTGAGTGGAAATGTCAGCAGGCAATTTACACATGGAACCAATTTCCAGCAGAGTGTTATTTTTCAGGGTGATAATCACCTCATCTATAGGGTCACTTTTGACCAGGCTGAAAATAATACTTCCGCTAACAGGTTCAAGGTCACTGTGGACTGGTTCTTTAAGAATGGGGACGATAAGATTGAATATGCCATTACATATGATGCATCACCGAACTATGTGTCTGACGATAATCCGTATCAGAATGATTCCCGATCTCCATACTTCTCTTTTGACTGGGATGGGGACGGCACGACAGGAGATAATGAAGGTGGCACTTCCACCATCGTTCCCATATCTGGATGCAGTTTCGCAGATGGTAAAGTTTTTCACACCTCAGATATGCTCAACTGGACCTATGGCGGTTCATCCAAGATCCCTTATGTCTGGTCATGGATGCAGGGAAACATTACGGGAAGTGATACTGTGACACGCAGTTATAATGCTGAACTGGGTCTAGTGCAGACTGTGAGTACAAACATCCATATTGGAGGTGGCCCCAATGGAGGTATAGCTTCCAGTGGCACCAATCTTCCTGGGGATATTGATACTGCTAATGCCTGGAAACTTCCTTATCAGTTGAATGCTTATCAATCTTGGAAAGGGAACAGGCTTACTTGGCAATTGCCCTATAATTATGTTGATGGAGAGAATGGTGAGACGACTCCTCCCTATCAGAGTTACACGGTATCCATTCTCCTTGATAAGAGAACCGAAAAAGGTGTAACAAACCTGATTGTTGAAAACCAGAATATCATGGCTGGGAATGTGACTTTTTCCGCAGTTGCAGGGACAATCCTTACAAGTGGACCTGAAGGCGTTGGGAATCCCAATACAAAGACTTATTCCCATGTTGGATATGATGATGTTTACAGGACATGGGAAATGACAGCATCAACCAATGTGGCAGAATTCAATTTCAACCTTGCCTCTTTTGTTTATAA
Organism: Brevinema andersonii; assembly: GCA_020722765.1. GTDB lineage: Bacteria > Spirochaetota > DYKD01 > DYKD01 > DYKD01 > DYKD01. Next base: position 87,599 of record DYKD01000003.1, read on the forward strand.
ATCTCCCGTATTTGTGATCAAGGGATTTACAGCTTCAGTCAAACCTGATGTTGTTTCAAACACTCTTCTGAATGTCAGGCTTTCAGAAGGGAGTGATTACCTTTGTTCATTGGACGATGCTAATGATTCCCTTTATTTGACACTTATCGGGGATGTGACAGGGAATAACCGTATACGGGTTGCATTTTCTGGATTGCCGATTCCTCTTGCACCTACCACTTTTCATCTGGATTCTACTTCAAGCAACGCTCTTTCATTTTCCTGGACTGATAATGCAACCAATGAGAGTGCCTATCTGGTGTATTGGAGCATAACGACAACAAGACCGTCAGCAGCAGGAATGACACTTTCCTCAAATTTGGAAACTGCGACAATAAACGGATTGAACAGCTCTACCCTGTATTATGTCTGGGTTATAGCTTCTAATTCGTATGGAAAATCATCCGCGCTTTCCGGATCTGGAACAACAACATCTGGATTTTTTATTGCACCAGCAGTCTTCCTCATAGATGATTTTACGGATGGCAACACGACTGCCAATGGTGACTGGGGGACATGGAGTGAAGAACATGGGGGGCAAGTTGCAGATGCCACCGGAGTTGTATCAATCACAAACGATTCCTCTTTTTCTAACAATAGTGTCTTGTATAAATATCACACAAGTAGTGGTACTTGGACTTACAATTCTTTGACGTTGTCTTTCTCTTTGAGAGATCTCACAGTGAATGACAACACTAACCTTTCCTTCTGGGTAAAAGGGACTGGGACATCAGCAGTCGTTTTGGAAATTTATACGCCTTTGGCAAGTTCTTCCAATGGATGGACTCGTTACAACCATTCTTTGGGTGTCCTGCCTTCTGCATGGACATATGTGTCTGTCTCTTTGAAATCCAATAATTTTTCCTGGCCTTCATGGCAGACGAATGGGGTATATGGATTTACAAGTGCTGTCACTTTTGCTAATGGGTTCGCTTGGAAAGCTGTCACTGCAGGTGGCTTGGATGGGAGTATCATGCTTGATAATGTAAGGATAAGCACAACTAATTCCATGATAACTCCTTCTCCAGGAATTCTTAATGTGCATAAGTCCTATTCCAATACAACTCTTGGTGGTCTTGTCAGTCCTTCTGTGCCTGGTGCGACTGTCCGTATGAACATCAGGGCTACAAATGTAGGTGGAACGTCCTTGTCCAAGACAATACTTTACGATCAGATTAGCTCAAATGTGACTTATTCTACTAACAGCATTGTTCTTGGAACGGGTTGGTCTGTTGAGTATTCAACGAATCAGATTCCAGATCAATTCTGGAGTTCTGGTAATTATTCTGCTTCCTTGCTGTGGCCTAAGAGTTCAGTACGTTGGATCAGATGGAAGCATGATTCTTTCCCATCTGGAGGTAGAGTGAGTATTTTTTATGACATTATCATCAGATAATATCAATGAATAATATATTTGATTAATACTTTGAAAGGGTTCTGCATTTAAGATGGATTGTCTAATGCAGGTATTTTATCATACTAGTTTGACCAAATTAAGAATTGACAATGTGTTTTCAATATCCATTTTAAGTGAAGTGAAAAACTAAATAATTAAAAAAAGTGTTGAACCAGAAAAGTTTTTTAATTATTTACAAAAATTCATGAAAAGAGAGTATTTTTTTTATTGTTTTTTATAAGTTTTTAAAGTATATTCCAACAAGGAGAATATCAATGCGTATTATTATGAAATTGTTTCTCATTTTAGTGTTTGTTTTGTCATTTGATAGCTGTGTAACCTCCCAATATTCTTATTTAGATTCCAACAGTAACACTGTACAAAACAGTAGTGAATCGGTTCAACAGGAAAAGGATGCCTATCCTTCAGATTCAATTCTTGTTTCTGCAAGCGATAACAGGATTATCTATTCAGGAAGATTTGATTTCTCTGACAAGAAATCACCTCGGTTCGATTGGCCAGGTGTTTCCATGAAAATTTCTTTCAAGGGAACAGGTTGTGGAGCCATCTTAGAAGATGGTGGAAATGATTATAATGTCATTTTGAATGGAAAAATGCATAGCAAGATTGTGACTTCTCCTGGAAAGTCTTTTTACAAGCTTGCAGAAAATCTAGAAAATATTGATAACACGATAGAACTTGTGAAGAGGAATGAGGCAAGTTTTGGAATTGCAACATTCAAGGGTTTTGTGCTTCCCAAAGGGTCGGAGGCTGTTGAACAACCAGTTACATCTTCCCCCAAAAGGAAGATTGAATTCATTGGTGATTCCATAACCTGTGGATATGGAAATGAAGGGTTCAGTGTGAAATGTCCGGAGCTTCGTTCTTATCAGAATAATTATCTGGCTTATGGTCCTCTGACTGCAAGAGCACTTGATGCCGAATATCATATCACCGCTATCTCAGGAAAAGGGGTTGTAAGGAATTATGGGGATCCTAAGACTTTTTCTCCAGACCCGTTTCCTACGTATTATGACCAGTCTCTTGTAGGTGATAAATCTATCAGATGGGACAGTAAGAACTGGATTCCTGATGTTGTTGTCATCGCTTTAGGAGTCAATGATTTTTCTACCCAACCATATCCGGAAAAAGCCTCTTTTATGTCCGCTTACAAGGCATTCGTAAAAAAAATCAGGTCATATTATCCTCATGCAGAGGTGTTTTGCGTTGTAACGAGAACGACATATTCAGCTCTTGATGAATATGTTTCTGCGTTGGTAGACCAGCTTGTAAAAGAAGGCGATACAAGGATTTCGCTTGTGAAATTTCCAAATGCTGATGGATCTGGAAGTGGTTGTGATTATCATCCTAATGTTATGGCTCATCAGGAATTTTCAGATTTCATAACCTCTCTTATTAAACAGCGTATGGAATGGTAGTGATATTATGTTAGAATTGGAAAAACACATACTATATAGTTCTTGGTGAATAATTGGCTTCTCAAAAAAATTTGAACAGAAACAGGTCATTGGTTTCTATCGTTATGCTACTGTTCATTTTTCAGCTCCCGTTTTCGACCTTTTCTCTTTCCTTATCTTCCAATTTTGAAACCTATTAACAAAGGTACAATTTTTATTTTGGATTTTGTCAATGTACTGCATTTTTATTGAATGGCACACATCGTTCGCCGCAGATGCGCAGTGTTTTTGGCCAATCCGGTGCAACCTTTGCTACAAACTAACTCGTTTTTATTCATAATTCAACTTTGCA
>DYKD01000004.1:0-5866 GCA_020722765.1 Brevinema andersonii
CTGTCGATCACCTCAATTCCTTCATAATCCAATAAACCCATGAAACAAGGCAGTACATAAGCACTTCTCGTGTCGTAAATTAATCCTGTGGTAGGCGCAGAAAAAGGAACGTATTCATTAACAACCTCAGAGCTTAAGTAAACGGTTGTGCCATCTATACTAGTAATTTGTTTAACATCACAGCAAGATGGTGCAAAAGGCTTAAATAACATCACATATTCATGCGTATATAGATCCTCAGTTGAGCTGACGTGGATCAATGTGTCACCCACAGAAACTCCCGCTATGAGATCGGTGCGAAACGCCCACATCGGGGCTATCGCATACGTTGCACCAGCACGCAAAATATTGGCATATTGCTCATAAAAATTGGACCCAGCACCCCCGATAGTTAAAGATAAAGTCCTAGTTGGATATGTAAACTGTTGATAACAGTACTGATATCCAACGTCCGAAAAGCTGTCCTCGGTGTGAAACTTATAAGTTAAGTCCATTGAGAAATCGGGACTCGTTGGGTTCCCCCAAATTACGATCATGCTATAACCTCAATGAAAGACGTTTTCACCTTACACATATGATAATTTGTAAACTCGAAGGCAATTTCGTCTTCCAGAAATCTCACTGTTGGGTAGAAGCTAATTCTATCTCCCGTTTTAACATCACCACTCAACGGCAAACATGAAAACTCTTCACCACTGTCATGCCCGATTATAGAAATTGTAAACGGTTGCGCGTCGATGCGACACGGTCTTACATAGAGCAAAGGAAATCTGTCCATCAAGTTTTCATACCCTCGAGTAAGAAAAACATGCGTGCTGCTCGCGCTAACGTCTTGAGTCGCTCGTAACTCATACATCCAGGTAGGTAGCTTAAATGTCCTCGCCCTACCTTTTGCACTGAAGAAAAAGTCCCTGAACGATCGCCACTCTTCGTCCGATGTAAAATACCATTCAGCCTCAAATGCCAAACGAGAGGTAGTCGCATGAGAATAAAAGCTTAACAACCCGTTTGTAGTGCCTAAAGTTGTTCGATCAATTTTTGGTGTGATGTAGGAAACGTACGCGGGAGAAACAGTGTATGTAATCGCGCTAGGCGCGATGTCTGAAAACGTCCAAGCGCTTCCACCGCATGACAGCTTAAATTGAAGAGTTGTAGGTGTCCCTTCAAAATCCATCTCGTTAATCGTTGGAACACCGCGCACACAAGGAACGACATAAGAGCTTCTTTCATCATATCTTGCGGTATACGTTGGCATTCTGAGTGAGTGGTAATGATATCTTATGGGGCTGTCAAAGTACACGTGATTACCATCAATTTGAGTGACGGTAACAATATCATGGGTTACTAAATCATTTGCTCTCACCAACATTAAAGGCGCGTCAACATAAAGGTTAGATGTATCTACAACACTGCAAACTGTCGCACCTGCGTGTACATTTACTAGTAAGTCTGTCCTTAATGGCCACAAAGGTACACCCATAATCGTTGTGCCCGCGACTAAAGAGGCTAAAAATTGGTCGAAAACCCCACGATCACCGACTGTAAGAGTAGCTTCCATTGAGCAAGTTGGATAAGTTGTTCTATCGACAATTACTTCATTATTACCATATTCAGGTTGAAAAACGTCGCTTTGAAATTTATAATGTAGTGTACACGACTCGGTCCACAACGCACCTATCGTACCAGTAACAGGGAAACTAACTGGGATGATGAAAGACGGGATTTTATAAGCGATGGAAAGGCCAACACCATGAACGTTTATTCTCTGGATTGGTACGTGCCCACGATGCATCCCCACCTCTTCAACTGATATTACTTGATTAGGAACGTACGCATCTGTAATTGCATAATCACTAATTCCTAAACCAGGTAAAGGTCCATTATCATAAGTACCTCGACGAATGTAATCCAGTTCTTGTGGCGAGCGTCTTGCGTTAAAGATTACAACCTCATCCAAATATCCATCAAAATGATTATCAGCGCCTGGACCAGTCAGTGAAACATCGGTTACATTACCAATGACTAAAGGAGCGTCGCTACTAACGATTAACGGATATTCTGGACTCGGTTCTCTTCCTGGTTCAAATCTATTCCACCACACGCGCTTGGTAAAACTATCCCAAACCTGACAATAAATTTTACGATTCGCACCATCAACAGTCACGCTGATATGGTACCACCTGTTGGTACTTAATGAATAACCTGTTTCAATGACTTGCGGTTCATATTCACCGCCCGATTTAGGTTTAATCCACCAAAAACTCAAATACCTACTAGCTGTATTTACAACAGCAAACCCACTATGATAACAAATTCTTCCCACAAGGACTTGATCTGACGCTGGAAAGGAATTCCATCGAGCCCAAAAAGAAAAAGTTGCTAACTTATTCACATCAGAAGAGCCAAAAGGAAAAGCGCCGCCTAAATTAACACCGTCACGTGAAAGCCAAGCACCCTCACTTCGACGCAATAGAACAGCCCAATTTTGTTCAACATGCAGTGGATCATAAATAAACACATCGCTTGCAGGATACGTTAGTACATCCATCGCTTGTAGGACCAAGTGGAGGATGTCGGGATGAACTGTGTACCCATAAAAAATTGAAGGGTCATATAGGTTGAAAATAAGGTGGGCAGTGTCTGCAAAAAGAGTGGCATCACTCCTAAAACTAGCATCATGTTCAGTCAAATAAAGATGTAAATTGTCGGCATAAATGCTGCACGGATATGATACACACGCGTCAAACAGGTTTAAATTTAGATGTAGTACGTCGAGTGGACAAAACGCAGCAGCATTATATTGGTTAAAAACGAGATGTAAAGTTGATGTTGATACAGAGGCGTGGCCGACGACGGTCACATCAAACAGGTTTAAATGTAAGTGATGGGTTTCATAAATCCAGACTCCAGTGACCACATTAACGCTATGCTGGTTAAAAACTAATGACGGGGTCGATGGTGTTGCAACTATACTTATTTCACAATACGTGGTTACATCATGCAACGCCAGATTTAAGTGCAGAGTATCTACAATGCCGGGTACAGCCGTGTGTAAGGACAGGACTAAATTCAGAGTGCTTGGAGTCACAATGAAGCCAGCGTCTGCACTTGACAACCAGCCAACGTAAACTCCATGGGCACTAACAATAACGCTTGAAGGTTCTTTGTAGACAGCATCAACCGTAAAGCCTGCTGCTTGGGCATCACTTAACGAATCTAAGGCCCTAATTGCGGGCACGTTTAAATTGAGGGTTAAATGACAAGTGTCTGGTTGGAGGATGTTGGTAGAAACGATGGAAACGTCATGTGGCGATAAAGTGAGGTGAATCGTGTCGGGTGTACAAACGGTGACTTGACCTATAGGCTTTGAGAAGGTGTCTAGAGGTCTACCAAACTTCCAGAATTTAATGTTGGAATTGTTGGGTAGGAGGTCGCGCAAAACACGGCCAAAACGCCAAAATTTGAATAATTCGCCAGCCATATTCTATTAATTCATATTCTTCCATTATTGAACTTGTTCAACAGGTCCATGTACAGTTAAGGTGTTACCTCCAATATGATCGATTGCCAATCCAGGTGTCTGCTCAAAAGAATAGCAAGCTACACAATTTGGATCTTTGAAGAAGTTGTTTGAGATAAATCTATTTACTGGTCTATATAATACATAAAGCCCAGCAGCACACACATTAAACGTATCATTCGGTGAATACAGTGATTGCGTTCCTACCGAGCAAACACTGCGTCCCGGAGGCTCTAAGCCGTAAATCACTTGCGGACCGACCGAACAAACGTAGGATTCTTTCAAACGACGATGGTACGTTGACGCACGAATCAATTCAATTTCGTGCAAGGTTTTCAAATCATGAAAGATAACAACCTCATCGACCCAGCCATCAAAATAATAATCGGTGCCATTACGTCTACCTATTGTGAAAGGAGCCGTACTTAAATGTAGGTGTCCTGTTAGGAACGACACTATGGTTTTAACAACCCGATATTGCGCACCGTCAAACAATTGAATTATAACGGCGAAACTTACTTGATCGATGACAACTGACAAATGATACCATCTCTTAAGGGTTAATGATCCGACTGTGAAAGTGTCGTATGATTCCCCACCCCACAAGCCAAATACACATCTTAAAGTCGCGCCGTCAATGCGAATAGCAAAACTTCGCCCACCATCTTCATCATAAGTTTTGCAGATAACGTCTGAATCATGAACGCTGTTGATCCGGAACCAAACACATAACGTCATCTTACACACGCCCTGAGACTTTAAAGGAAAATTGGAGCTTAAATCAGTGTCGTTGATCGAAGCATATTGGCGCAATGATGGTTTGAGTCTGACCGACTTGAGGCCTTCCTTATAATGCGACGTGTCACAATATATTGGGTCATATCCAGGAAGGGAATATCCGGTTAAAGAATTAGAACCAAAATAGTCTTTGAAAATATCAGTGTCGTCTTCAAACGTATACAGTGAAACCACCGTTGGGTCGTCATAAAAGCTATTAATAACGATGGGTCCAGTATAAATCTGTTTTCTAATGGCATCAATTTCGGGCGGTTTCTTGTAAGTGTTAAAAACCACAAGTTCATCTATGCGTCCAGTAAATTTATTGTTACCACCATGATCTGCCCCAATTGTAAAATTCGCGTCAGTGATAGACAACGGTAGAACGATTAACTCTTCAAGATAATTACAAATTATTTGTTGTGTGGAATCATCCCAAACACGAACATGTGCGATGTGTTCTGCATCTGACAATGAAACTCCTACGTGATACCAAGTGCCAACGTTTAAAGTTACACCTGGAACAACCGTAAATTCATTGGAACCACCGCCATAGCCCCATCCTACGTAAATCCCGCCATCATCGAGATATACTCTGAAACTACGTCTTCCAAGGGGATCATATTTTGCGACAACAGTCTGAATGCCCGTAGTAACCGCAGGCCTCATCCAAAAACAAACGCTTATAATAGGTACATACTCGGAGCGTTCGTCTTCGTCTTCAATCCACTTTAAAGGAAAGTCGTCTGATAGTTCGCTGTCAGGAATGAAGAAATATGCTGAAGAAAGGAGTGCGGAGTGGAAGCCTTCTTTACAATCACTTGAAGTTACTGCGTTAACGTTAGTGAGATGGTTGACACTTTTCGAGTCGATATTAATTAGATCAGATTCGAAACGGTAATGAGCCTTACAAGTATTGTCACCATAGAAATCGTTTATCACTCTTCAATTACCGATTGAATTCCAGCTTGCAAATTATTAACCTCATCGACCGTGAAGTCGGCACCCGTCGTTGGATTTTCATCCCACACATGTGTAACCAGGTCATACGAAGTTAACAAATTATGTGGCTCGGAAACTGTAAAGCCAGCGGCAGTTTTAATTGGGAATGCAAGACGCGCAGGTTGATATTCTGGGTGTCCACTATTTTTATATGCCCAAGCGTCGCATCTTACAATGCTTGGAAAATACGCATTGCTCGGTAAACTTTGGAACTTATACAGGTCTCTTTTTCCGTTTTCGCTAGTCGAGACGTAATACGTGGCGTCGGGTGGTACCTCATTAACTAAATCATAATGCCATGGCTCGGCGCTACCAGTCCACTGAATTTCGTCACCGTTGTCGTTAGGTCTCAACAAGATAACCTTTAGGCACCCAGGCCAGGAAATATTTTTAACCCCATGTACGTCATTTATGACGATGTCGTCATAACATGTATCTGTAGGTCCTTCCCACACAACTCGATCGATACAGGTCATACCAGCAAGAACACTTGGAACTGTACTTCCATGATAGATCGAGTCTACATCTAAGGTACCATCAATGCGCATCTCGAATATTCCATCGGTT
>DYKD01000004.1:5966-77186 GCA_020722765.1 Brevinema andersonii
GTGGTAAAAATAATTACCAGACTTAGGGGTTACTATGCCACCGGAGGTCTCTACTGAGCTAACGACGCTTTGAAAATTTGTCCATGTACCCCACTGAGACATCTCGTGCATTGTGTTCCATTCGGCGCCTGACATGAAAATACAAGCCATTTAAGACTCCGTGAAAGGCATATCTACTTTAATTTTAAATGGGGTATTCGGTGGGAGAGCGTTACCCGCAAAATCAGTCGCAGAAGCTGCGGCATGAAAAGTGTAGCTGTGTTCGTGTAATGCATGCGTGAAATGAAAACCGTCGTTACCACCAGGATAAGCATTGTAAACATCAATAGTAATAACAATGCCGTTAGGTGTTTCATGCACCACCTTTAAAGAAACCGGATCAGCATATTCAAAATTACCATAGAGTTCTTGGATTGTATGCCCTCCAATTAGTGTTTCAACATAATATCCACCCATAACTCTTCTAATTTTGGACAAATCCCACTCTAGCCCTTTAAACGTTACAGCGGTTTCGACAGATTTAAATCTATACGCGGTCGCAGTTGCGGGAATGTTCTGGAAAAACTTGTTCATTTCGTAAGTTGCTTTTATTTCAACCGCGGTAACTGCACCTAGATCAATTGTCGGAGTCTGACCCGCGGCACCGATATAAACAACGCTGGGCCCAATCGAAAACTTACGAGTATCAAACTGTGGTAAATTATATGGCATAAATCACCTGTGTCGCTGCTGGAGAATCGTAACCATTTATGCCCCTCGCAGCGACCCAAAACTTAAACCCCGTCGATAATCCTGCTGCGCACCGAGCGGCGTACGTTGACGTGTATGAACGCGCACTTTCATCGATAGTCACAGTTAATAAACTCGATGTGCCAGCAATAGTAGTGTGCATTATTTTCCACCCAATAATTTGATCCTCATACCCTGAAGATCCCGTTGTATATTGAGGATAAGGAGTAAGCCCAGTGCAAACTGGAGGAGCTGGTCCTTCCCTGTTTTGTTTTGTCCACGAAAATGTAATGTCATCTAAATAATTTGAACTTGACGCCGTCAATCCAGTTGGCTCCATCGGTTCATACAACAACCCTTGTACGAAAATGTTTGTGGTCTTGGATCCATTTACGTCATATGTCGGCTTGGGATACATATAATGAGGAAAGATTTCAAGGGTGTACGTAGCACCGGGGAGTAAGCTGTCCGATGAGATTGACTTGCATTCGATCATAAAAACCTTTGCGCCCCCACCATGCGTCGCTTCCACAGTCCCTTCTTTTGCACGATTAGCATGAGGGCAGTTAAACGTAGCAGTTGATGTCGTCTCTGTGTAAGAGGAAACTTTCATAATCTCATCGTCTATTAAAAGATAATGTACGTTCTGCAACGCGGTTTTGAAGTGACGGTCTTTGTAGATTTCGACCGTAGCGTCGCCCCCTATCGAGATCGTGATGCCACCTTTTAGGCGTCCAATGCAAGCATAATCAACGTATCGCACTGAAACGCCAGTGTCTACTCTAAATCTATCCAGCGACGTTTCTGTTATTTGATCATCTGTATACCCAAGTACTAAAGACCCGCGATAGTATGATTCTAAAATTCTATAGCCCCAATCGGTTACTGGCAGGAAATTGCCATAAACAAGGAAAGGAACGTCATCAGGTTGGAAACCGATAGCCATAGTGGCACCTGCGGGCATAATGCTGTCTTCGATGGCCTCAATCTTCCACAAATTAGGACCTTGCTTCCGCCGTTCAGTACATCTGTAAACACCATTAACGCCGTAATACGAGTGGACCAAAACAAACGGGTCATAAATATCGAGTAGGTCACCTTTATTTGCAAAGCACTCAAACGTGACTTTCGCGTATGGATATGTCTGTCTGTGCAGCAATCTCATGGCAACTTTTTGCGCCATCGACTCTGTAGTAAAACATTCAAAGTTGAACTCTTGTACACGAATGTTATTCGTCATGTTGTAGTTGCCTAAATCTTCTGCATAAACTGCGTTTTGATCACACTCACGGTTGATATCAAAAAAGTTAACGTAGACACAATTCTTTGTTGCATACCATGAAGGCCTGTTAAATTCAAAAGTGTTCGCCCTCATGTCAGATTCAGTGACTGTAACTAGTCCCGAAACATCATAGTCATAACGTCTGAGTTTGAGAGCAACCTTCGCGGTGTCTTCGTCGTAAATTAATTCACCATCTATCCAATCAAGGACCGCGCGTAAGGTATTATAAAGCTCACCTCCCTGAATTACTGTACTATACCCCACATCTTCCTCAGTAAGTATATTCCCCACTGTAATGAAAGAGTCAGTGTCAACAACTTCGGCACTCAAACCAAAACCATAATGTTGATTTGTTAATAAGTCATAAATTAAGATAGCCGGGTTCAAGCCGTAACTGCTAGTTTGTGCTGTGACCGTACTAAGTGCGTCTGGTCTATACCACCGACACACATAAAAAGCGGTTGCGGGCATTGAAGGTTGCGCTCCTAAATCAACACGTAAACTCGTATACGCAACGTTTCGATAGTACATTCCCTCATGCAAACCACTAAGCAAAGGATCTGGTGTTTGAGTGTTAGTGCCCCACCAAAACCTTGAGTATTTAACGGACTCCGAAGTGTATAAGTTTAAGTAATCACCCGATCTGTACGCATTGTATGTTGTGTAGTCACAATTATAGTCAAAGCGCACAAACTTATCAATCGGCCCCATACTGACTGCGACGCCGATGGTAACTTCATAGGAATACCATATGATCGTTGTTTTTGATGAACCGCCACCGCCCATATTTTACTTTCTTTTCATCCTTATTTTTTACTCATTTCATGCACTTCAACATGTGGAATTACAGTCCAACCGCCCCACTCAATCATTAAACCTCCCAGTTTTGCGTAGCCGAATACTACTGGAATAGCGACGCCCATTTTAACGCCACTAACTTTAAACTCCTGATTCACAGGTTTTTGTTTTTCACGCCGTTTAGGTCTATACATTAAGTATGCTAACCCTAAAATAGCGATATTTGCTAACCACAAAACCAAAGTGAAAATCGCGAACATTTAATCCCATTCCTCCCATTTTGGGCGTAACGTGTGCGTTATCCTTTTATAATAATTGAAAGGTAGTGAATCTCTGACAATACCAAAGTGTGGTCGACTGTACACGAAAACGTTGTCTTGCACACAAATCGCGGGCATCGTGGGAACGCCTCTAAATAAAATAAGGCAAATATCTCCAGGTGCCACTTCTTGAAAAGGCACTTCATTACAAATCAGTGCAAGAGTAGGAACAAAAACGTCTTTGTGTTCTCTTACAACCATTAAATGGTTGAAATCCCACGCAAATTTAAGAGTATCCCCGATTGGCATTGTTTTTTCAATACACGCGAGGAGCCAATGTCCACAATTAGAGCCCCCATCTTTGCCTTTTGTGCACCCCTCAAATACATAAGGCGTGCCTACCCAAGACTCGACTTCAGCTATAAATTTCTCTTTCACACCCATTACTTCTTACCAGCGCTCACCTCAACTGACTCGGACCTTAACCCTGTAAAGCGAATTGACTCATAAGGTGCAAAGGGAAATCCGAGAAAATTGTGAAAGTTGTTAAATTTGTTCTTGCAAGTACTGGTCGTCTTGTCACATCCCACAGTAATATATGAGGTAACACCATCGTGCCACATTGAAGGAACAGGATGCAATGTTACTATAGTTCTTGTGCCGTCTCCATTATTAGTATCTTTAGTGATGTACCTATACGAATTCAAATAACGGATGTATCCGTATGTAAACCAACCACTTGCTTGGGTAGGACCAGATATTGTTATAGTGCAGCGGTCACTGTAAATCGTTGTAACGGTTGCTAAATATGTATAATCAACAGCGTTTAGAGAACACAAAGGTGAAAACAATCGGTGGTTGCAGTGCCTCGTTAAACACGTTCGTTGGTAATTATCACGCGCGAACTCAACAAATGAGACACATTGCAGCTCGATCTCGGCTTTAGACACTTTAAATGAATTCACAAAACCTGAAAAAGCGATGGTGGCTGTTGAATCAGAAGTCTCGTACTCATAAATAATTATTGAAGCACACCCCTCGAGAGTTTGGTGTGTAACGTCACGGAAGAAGCCGGCTTGACTCCAAGGAATGGTGATATTAGTTTCACCGACCACTTCCTTCAAATCAAAAGAAAGCTCTTTGCATTCGATAGCACTAGCTGCATACGTGTTGCTTTCGTACGTATGTGACGCGTTATCAGATGTCACATATAAATGATCTGTACTCAAGTCAAATTTAAAAAGATATACTTGCATGCTATTTCCTGAAAGTCAAGAACCTTTTAACCGCGTGATAATCGGCTTCAGACCAAAAATAACGCTGAATCGCAAACGCTAGCAATGCCACTTGGACAGAAATTACAACCTCACCGACAGAAGCCACGCCAAAAGTGAATGCAGTGAGAACACCGATCGGAAATAGAAAAGTTATTGCCATAACTAAAATAGCATGTGGGACTCTCATTAGACACCTCTCGATCCTAATACCCGACGATTGAACCTAGCGCCGAGTTTATTTACAAAGACGTCACCATACTTCTTCGAGCCCAAAAATTGTTCAATGGATTCTTCATCCAACACATTTACAACGGTCATCTTTAATTCAGGCGATACTGCAGGAGTAGGGATGGTGACTTTAGGCACAGTACCTCCGGTTTTCATTTGCATTTTAACGGGCGCAACGCCGCTTAAAACCTTCTCTGGTGCAGCTCCCTGAAACTTTACCAAGTCTTGCAGCGCGTAGAAAAAGTCGGGGCCAAAGAAGCTCACGGTCGGGCGGTTAACTACAAACTCGCCAGGCTCTAGCATCGCGGGAACTATATCACCTCGACCAGTACCAGGAACAGGGCCGCCAATCTGGAAGGGTTTCTTCCATTGCCATATAAGCCATTGAATGGGTCCTAACTTAGGTGCTGCTGGGTATTTACCGGTCGCTACTGCATCAGCTAACTCTCGCATTAGAGCATCATACTCCTCAGGCCAGGTACCCCCAGCAAAGATGTCTTTAAATTCGGGGTAAATTCTCTTAGTGAGGTAGTGAGCTACACCTCTTGCCATTACTTCTTCAGGCGACGCTAGGTACTCTATGTATTCAGCTGGGCTCTGTGGGAACGTTTTCTCTAAGTATGCTTTAACTTTTGCGGAATCAATAACGGGCAGGAAACCAGCGAGAGGCCTGCCCGATTCTTGTAGGGAGTGTATCGTCTCGTGAATCAAGACATTCGCAAATTGACTTTGTATCCCCGCAGGCTCGCGCTCAGCTATAAACTCTCTCGCCGGAAATTTCGACCCCTGCAACTGCATAACGATTTGATCAGATTCTGGAATGTAATATGACCCGGGAGAAATGCTGCTTTTGAGATATTCACGTGGGTCTTTGAATCTATCTGTTCTTCCTAAAGCCTCGGCAATATACGTTGTAGCCGCAGGATTGTTTTCTTGGAAGAATTCAGCGGCACGTCGAATGCCGGTCTTAGCCTCTTCAATATATGATCTAACCTCAGGACTAGCTTCGGCTAACTCCAAGTTCCACGTTTTCTCGAGCTCAGGAAGAATGTTGAGGGGCTCAATAGCCCACGCCTCAGTTGGACCGAACCAATCTAAAATATTCTCGACTAAGCCTCCATGCTGCATTCCTCTGAAAAAGCTAAAAATGCCACTGAAGAAGCTGCCTATGCCACTGAAGATGCTACTGAAGAAGTTGCCTATGCTACTGAAAAAGCCACCGCCTCCTCCAGCTCCCATAGCAGCACCTGCGCCGCTAGCCATGCCCATTCCGCCATAAGAACCTGCGCCTCCTGCGAGTGGACCGAAACCGAAGAACCCTTTGATTTTATCCCACAGAGAAAAGCTTTCCTTTGGTAGGCCTAGCTCAAGCTTAGGTAATCCAAGTTCTGACAGGCCCATCTCGGGTAATCCAAGTGTTCCTTTTCCAAGTATTGTTTCGGCGTCAAAAGGTTCTGTAAAGATTTCATCCCAAAAAGACCCGTTTCTCTGTAACAAGTCTATATTAGGATATAGTGTAGATGCTGCTGGCCCAACTTTCCCGGTGGCCATTGTGGGCTTAGGTCTTTGCATCTGTTTAAACATGGACAGCAGAGACGAAAACATCGACATATAAGTCAAGGCGAGCATCCACCAGGGCCAAGTCGTCTTTGTTTTCTTCACAATCGGCTCTGCTGTAGTTACTTGTCCTGGCCACGCGGGGAACCCTCTTGAAGTTAATGCTTCACCAATGAGACCACCTTTTTGGAAGAACACTTGGAAAGGAAATGAAAAGAGCCCCTTCCAAAACTGTCCGGCTAACGCGGCACGTTGAGCATATCCTTGAGCTACTTCTTGGGCATTCGCCAATTCTTTTTGGAGCCACTCTTGGTGTTTGCGTTGCGCTTCAGCAGCAACTGTTTGATTGAACCAATCAGACCAACTAGCATATTGTTGGAAGCCAGGACCGTAGTACCCTTGGCCAATTCCAGCGTGTGGCTTAAATAGCTCATAGAGTGGTTCTAGTTGCTCCTCTAAGCCCTCGGAAAATTCTTCGAAGAAACCCCCGAAAAGGTCTTCAATAGGAAGCTCGAGAGTGCCTTCAAACAGGTCTCCTAAAGCAAGACCGCCTTCTTGTAACTTTTTCACTACAGGCAGGCTCAAAACATATTCACCAGGAGTTAACCAAACGGGTACAGAATCCGTCCCGCCTGAACCTTTAACAAACCCACCTGTTTGCATCCCCATAGGAGAGAAACCAAAAGGAGAAAAACCAAGGGAAGCCCCACCATAAGTTGGTCTAGACATGCCGCCGAATAAGCCCAACAAAGAAGGTATAAAGCTGATTATCCCTTTAATAAAGTTAAAGATACCACTAAAGAACCCACCACTGAACAACCCTCCGAACAAGCCACCAGGTGTCTCGCTAGGAATTCCGCCAGGTGCGCCACCGAACGTTCTACTAGGCATGCCACCAAATGTGCTTCTTCCTATGCTGGGTGATCTAACTCCTCCGCCTCCTGTCTCAAGCTCTTCCAAGCTTTCAGCTACTCCTGCAATTCCTCCCTCTCCTTCTACCCCAAGTCCTCCCTCAAGTCCCGAAACTCCGGGAATAGCTGGACCTCCACCCATCGCAGAAAGAATTCCTGCAGTGTTTTCCGCAGTGGCTCTTTGATAAGCTAAACTCTCAAGCTTATACTGCTTATCTTCAAGCTTAGCCTGCTTTTCCGCATACTCTTTGCTGATCATTTCAGGTGGAATCCCGAGCAAGGAAGCAATGCCCCCCGTAACTTGTTCCATCGCTAACTCAGAAAGATTTCTGGCGGCCATTCGAGCTAAGCCTTCCGCGAGCTTGTTAATATATTCTTGAGGATCCTTCAATCGATGGAGAGCAAAGTCTGTGAATACATCCTCAAGGGTGCCTCGCATACTCTCTAATGTACCGGTGAGCATTTCGCCTAATCTGTGAATGGGATCTTCTAACTTACTCGCGAAATCAGATAGGCCTTTCACCATCCCCCACCAGAAAGCGTCGCCAAGGGTCTTGATTGTTTCTTGATCTTTGATCATGCCAGCAGCAGCTCTGGACCAATTGGCATAAATCTTGGTGATCTCGATGTCAGCAATCGAACCAATCGCTTTCCAAATATCTGCTGCAGTGGCTCCAAACATCGCCATGTGTTCCTGCAATTCGCTTAATTGCCGTTTAGTAGTTTCATGGCGCTGTGCTTGCATTTCATAAAATTTTGCGATGTTGTCGAAGGCTTCCTTCATGGTGAGGCCAGGAATCTTCGCCATCATCCTAATCAATGAATCAAACTGTTCAGGCCTCAGTTCGAATCCTGACGTGAGCGCTTCTTTAATAGCCTGCTCAAAGGTCTTGGCAATTTTATATGGGATACCGCCTTGCAGCCATTTAGTACCCAAAGCCATTAACTTTTCATAGAATAACTCAAACAACTCAAAATTGGTTTCGATTTGTGTCTTTAAACGAGTAGGAGATAGAACATCGGAGAAAAGATAGTTGTAAAACTTAGTCATTGATACGCCAGGCTTGGTCGCTAAATAGTCCAGCATCTTGAGCATGTCTTCGAAGTTTTGAACCGTCCAGTTCCTTTCGTCTTCGAACATGGTCTTTCCGATCTCGAGCATTTCCTTACGGATCTTCGCATAGGAAACCTTTTGCTTCAAGAGAATGGACACATACAAATCAACAACTTGCTTATCAATGATTGCACCAGTTTCTAGTAAGGCCTTTAAGGGCTCGGTGAGCATTTTGAAAAAGTCTGCTCTGGGTAGTTTGACCCTTAACCATACGTCAAACAACCTGCTGATGCTATCTTCAAACTGCTTAATCTCAGCTGGCTGTAAACGATTGTCACGGATTAAGCCATAGAAATCTGTAATCGCTTTTTTGACATATTCAGCACCTGGGCGACCTCTTCCAATCATCTCTACAATTTTTGCGTACCAAGCGTCAAACCCCTCCCAAACAATTGAAGGGACAACTTCGTGTTCAGCAGGGATTCTGATACGCAAATCTCTGGGTATTTTAACCCCAGTACGAAATTGTAAAAACGCTTTCTTTACTTTTTCTAAATGCTTCAATGTGGAAGCCGGAATTTTCCCGAGCTTAACTCTATCAAGCCCAGCATTATATGCAGCTACAACCTTCATAAGCTTTTGCCAGGTTTCTTCATTGATGCCCTCAAGCTGGCTCAAATCAATACCTAATGCACGCATTAAGTCCAGCGTATGTCGAATAGCAATCTTAGTAGCTAACGCCCGGTTTTCAAAACCTTCAAGTTGTTCCGCCTTAACTCCGTACATTGCAGCGGTACTAGGCATAAATTGAAATGGGCCTCTTTCTCCCGATGTGCCGACTCTGCGAGGATTAAAACCACTCTCCACTTGTTCCATCGCCAACATCAATGCGGTAAACGTTTCGCCATATGTCGAAGCTTGACGCACGGTTTCGTCAATCATAGCTTTAAGTTGTGTGCGTGTAACTGACGACATCGTGTGCAACATCGACTGATAACGATTGAAGAAATCGCCTTGAGACTGAACAGCATCAGCGGCCCCTTGACGAAGGAGGTGCGTCCTGATCTCTAAATTCTTGCCCATAAACTCGGTTATCGCATTTTCCATCTCCCTGTCTATCTGCATTAACTGGTTTTTCTTCGAAGCGACTTCATTGGCAAGCTCTGCGCTTCTCTTCCGTAGTTCAGCTTCTCTGTTTCTTAATTCAGCTGTCGGTCGTATACCTTCTTGTATCTCTTGCTCAAGGACTTGCCACTTAATGCGAATCTCTTCTTGTTCGAGTTTAGCCCTTTCTTCTGCTAGTTTGATTTCCTCGCGCACAGCAGCCTTCTTCCGTTCATATGCTGCACGTACCCGATCGACATCCGCGAGCTCACCACGTGCAAGCTTTGCACGCTCTTCTTCAATAACACTACTTGCCTCGGTTGTTTTTGTTTGTGCACTTAGTCGTTGTGATTCAATGTCGAGCAAATCAGCCGTATGAGACATCCGGAACAATTTCGCCTGCTCTTCACCTTGTTGAATGGCCAGATTCAATTGCTCGTAATGGTTTTTAATCAACTTTACGCGAAGCTCATTGCGCGCCTGTTCCTCTTTGAGCTTCCTAGTCGCATCATCAGCGTGCATTGTAGTAAGTTTGGAAAGTTGATGGTAATATTCACGCTGCAAATTAATTTCTTCTTGTCTTAATTGCTCTCTCTTTAATAAGTATTGTCTTTGGGTGTCAAGTCTGAATTGCTCGGCGGTTGGAGGTGCGATCTTATAACTTAATTCCGTTTCTTTAGCTAAGTTCTCAATGTAACTTTTACGATATTCCGTCTCAGTTTTAAGAGCCTCCATAGCTGCGTCTGCAATCTCGCGGACCTTCTTGTCGGTCAAGGTCTTGTCAACCTTAATTCCCATCGACGCGAGAACGCTTTCAGCCATACCTGGGATTCTCATCTCAAAGAGGCCCTTAGCAAGACCCTCTCTGGCTCGCTTAACTTGTTCGTTGTCAGCCAAATTAAGAGTTCTAAACCAATCAGCGACTTCTGCGGGAACCAACTGTAGCAGTAAGTCGCGATTACCTTGTAACTGAATCAGGAACTCCTTACTATCAAAAATCTTAGCTCCTATTTCACCCCATTTCATACCATAAAGGTTAGGAGCAGCTAATTCCTCTCTGAGTTTGTCTTGTAAGGCCTTGAAAATCTTAACGTCTCCCCAATCTTGCTTCTGCCACGCCTCAACTTGTGCTCTCATTGGATTGGCGATCAGACTGCTCAATCTCCCAAAATACACATTTACTTCATTTGCTTGTGCAGCTCCAACGTCTTTAATCGCTTCGGTAATTAACTTCGTAGCTTCTAAATATTTCCGCTTTCCTTCTGCAGAGAGGGTTCTGGGGTCGATTTGCTCAAATAACTTCCTGCCCCAATCAGGGCCAAACTGTACGGCTCTAGTATCACCTAAATCAAAGAGATCCCAAATTGACTTCCCCTTCACCATCCAATAAGCTTTCTGGTATGCTTTGGTGAGGTTCTCCATCGAGGACATGGTACGTGTTCTAGCTGCGACTAGAGCGTTACCATATAATTCTTCAAGCTCTTTGTTGTGAGCCGCAGCTTTTCCGATGCCCGCGTACATCGAAACCATGTTTCTCGAGAGTGTCAAGAATGTGGCATATTTTTCGCGCAAAGTTCCAACGGTAACCGCGTGATTTTCAACAGCTTTATCAGCCACACCCATCGTTGCGAGCCATTTGACCATCGCTTCACGCTGTTCTTCAGTAGCAACCTCCCTCGGGGCTCCTTTCGCGATAGCTGCTTCAACGGCTTCTTGCGCGGCTACGATTTCAGCGGTCGCGTGATACGCAGAAACCGCGCGTTGTTCAATTTTACCTAATTGCTCCGTGAACTTAGCAGTTGCACTTTCAGACTTCTCAACTATGCTATCAAGAGTCTCGCCCCAAGCATTTTTAATAGCCACAAACGCACCAACTATCACAGACGCGATGATCATGAACTTACCGGCGGGAGTTAACCAGAATGCATACAGAGCTTGACCAAGAGATGCAAAACCACCAATCACCGCAGCAAATAACGCCTTCAACCCTGCAACAAGACCACCCACAGAAAACACAGCTAGCAATTTACCAATTTTTCCAAAAGCACCCGCAATCCCAGAAAGAAGTGATCCAATAGACCCTAGTTGGGCAGTTACTTTTGTAACAACTTTTGAAAATATATCCCAAGATCCCAGTTGACCAGAAACAAGCTTTAAAATGCCGAGGAGTGTAAACGCGTGCAGCGAGGCATTGATAAATGTCTGCACAAAACCTGGGAAAACTTCTCTTTCGCGCACCTCTCCTCGAATCTCTGTAAGAGGAGCTCCACGAAGCACACCTGTAATTATTGTAGTGCCCTTCTCCGCGATTTTGGAGAACTTTTCAATCACTCCGTCCATCATGTCCGCCATTGTTCTGACAAGACGGACGGTGGAGACCATAACAGTGTGGACGACTGTAAATACGGGAAATAATGCAGATTGAATGAACGAAGCGATACGACGTATATTGGAAGCAACAGTTTGGGTCATTCTTGACGCCTGCTCTTCACCCGCCCCAACTGAAGCCATGCGTAACCTAGTGATTTCCGAATCAATTTTATCCATGTTGAGAAGTAACGGGGCGAGAGCACGTCCACCAACCATGCCAAAGTCTTCGAAGATTCTACCCAATTCTTCGAAGCTTTTACCAGACGCTTTCACAATTTTGCTCATCTCTCGCAGCATATCCATAGCAGTCATCTTACGTACTTCAGGTCCTGCTAGCTTTTCATAAACTTTTAGGGGAATTCCCATATGCTCAGCAAGAAGTACAAATGACTGTGCGACTTCCAACGGCTGCTTCGCCATATGCTGTAAGACTTTAGCAAAGCCACGTCCTGCGCGAGAGCCCTTAACCATATTATCATTCATAATACCGATTAAGGCGGACAACTCGTAAAAATTCAACCCTAAACTGTCAGCTGCGGCGATTGAGTAACGATAACTCTGATTTAATTCATTAATTTCAACCTGGTGGTCTTTAAACACTTGAGACATAACATCTGAGATAATACGAAACTTGGTGGCCATCTCGATGTTCGGTTCAATAGAGTCTTTCAACACATTATAAAGACCGGCAACAATTTTTGTCGTCTCTCCAACGTCACCCTCAGTAGCCCGAATTAAAGCCATCACTGGTTGTAGGGCGGCTAACGCCTCCTGTGCACTAAGTCCTGCGGAACCTAACTGGTACAGTGACTCGGCTGCAAACTTCGCGTCAACACCAAATCTAACCATCCCCTCAAAAATAGCATGCCTCGCGAGCCCTTCCAACCTTTCGTAGTTCGTAACAATCTCGCCGGACTGTTCACGCATCGTACGGACCGCTCTTTCAATTTGATGCTGTGCTTCCACAAGGTTATTGAAAGTTTCAGTTACCTTATTAAAGATGCCCCAGAAGAGCATCATTGATGTATACCATCTTACTTGATACAGGAACAGATCGGCAAAATTGTCCTTTGCGGTTCTAACGGCGTTAGTCATTCTTTCCCACAAAGAAAGAACGTTACTCGTTACCGTTTCAGATTCCCTCATTAAGCCCGACAATTTTCTAACTTCCGCAGCATTCGCTTCAGCGTCACGTGTTGTCGCGGCATAAATCTTACGGGCTCGTTCTAACGCGTTACGCATCTCCTCATAAAAAGCTACTCTAGCGGTACGTTCCGCAAAAATCCCCCTCCTACCTAACATCTCGGGAGATGTTGCTTTTTCGATTAAACGCGACAGTTCATCAGAAATACCGTGGATGCTATCTCTCGCTCTCTGAGACTGTTGGACCCATTTAACATCCCAATCAAGGAGTGCGACTTTCCTAGTCTCTGAATCTAACTTTTCGAAAACGCCTTTAAGAAATGTGTATTGTTCTTCCAAACTCGCGCCAGTTTTAGGAGCTCGAATGCCCAGATTAAACAATTCATTGATTCTTGAAAATGTCTCTATCAAAGCGGGAATCTCTTGTTCATTGATCCGACTTCTAAATACCGCAAGTTGTTCCCGGAGTAAGGCAAGCCCTTGGGTTATATCACCTCCAAAAAGCTTTACGAGGATATCTTGAGCTGTAGCAATGGGCTGCTTGACTCTCGCAAACATTCCGCCTTCTGCGGCACCTGTTGTGCGCCAAGCAGCTCCAACTAAAGACTGAATAGCAATTTCCCGCGCGCTAGCTAAGGTTTCACGAACTGTTTCACGACCCCCCGAAATAGCTGGACCTAAGCCCTTCCTCATAGCGAGGTCGGCTTCTCTCCACTTGGCGCCTAATTGCTCGAGTGCCGCTAGCTCACGGCTATGAATATCAGCTAACAAGAGTTCATCGGTTGCAACGGCGTTAATTGTGCGGTGATAGTCTGAAACGACGCCTCTTAAAGCACCGAAGATGTTGACAAGCCCTGACTGGGCAGTGGCTAACTCCTCGGCGCTCAATGCCCCTGATTTTATCTCCGCAAAGGTAGCTTCAATGTTTAACATCATGCCTTGAATTTCAGACCACAGTTCGGCAAATGAGCGAACAGGTTGGCCTCCTGTCTTAATGGCTTCTTCGTTAAACTTAGCAACCTTCTGATCCAGATCTTCGGTTGTATAACCTACATGTTTGAGACTGTTTAGTATTTGGTCGATGTTTTGTTTAGCTGCAGCTAAAAATTGGGGATAGATTGCTAATGGTTCGCCCGCCCTTTTAGCAGAATGACCAAAAACTTGTAAGTTATTGTTTAATTCTACAAATGCATCTACAATGGTCCGTGTGGCACGCTGTGGACCTTCACCAAATTCACCGCCACCAACACTACCCATCAATTTAGAGGTGATAGCTCCAGCTTTTTGACCAATCTCACTCTCACCACTAGATAATGCGGTCGCAACACCTCGTACACCCTCTACAACTTTTTCCTTTTGTTCGAGGAGTTTTTGTAGTTTGACGGCCGTTAATTCATCAAACGTTTTAGCAACCGCTGGTTTCGTAGTGGCAATAGTAGATTCAATGCCTGCGACTTCCTCTTCAGCTGACACTAAGGCCTCTTCCTTTCCGGGCACGACTTTCGCAGGCTCTTTGGCTCTTCCTGGAGCAGCGGCGACCTTCAAGCGTTGACGCGATTCAGCTTCTACACGTCTACTATACGCCCTCTCTAAAATTTCTTCGTAACGAGAGAGTTTATCTAATGCTGCGATGGCTGGAGTGATTTCGGCGATCGACGCTTGTAGGTCGATAACACCCCCAGCTGCAGGGACTGCACTCCTAGCAATGGTTTCAGAGTGAGTTCTTATCTTCCTCTTAACAAGATCAAGAACACTTTGAATTTTTGATGCTGACCATGACTCGACGCGTTTCGACCACCGTTGAAAGAATTCTCCCATTCCAGTTTCGATGTCACGAACTTCCAACATCGACCTAAATGCACCCTTCATTCCACCAGCTGAAAGTATTTCTCCTTCTGGTTGAGCGAGATATGAAGGTGCTGCTAAAGGTTTACCCCAAGCAAGAGAGGAGAATTCGCCTTGCGCGACAATGCCGCGTGCTTCCCTAACTCGGGCTTCTAGTACTTGTGAGAGCTTTTCGTTTAACCTGTTAGTAGCAGCTCTTACAAAGCTCACATACTTCTCACCAAAACCCGATTGCTCAACTTCTTTTAAATATTGTATGCTAGCCTGTTGAATTTGTTGGATTTTACTACCCGAAAGCTTTGCGATCCAGGATTGTGTACCACCTACTTCACTGCCAAACAAGATTTGACCAACACCTTTTGACAGAAACCCTTCCTTCGAAATGTCGACTGGAAGTTTCATCATTTCCTTGAAAGCGGAGTAAACTACCTGCGGATCCTCTGATAATAGGGCGGTGCGGATCGTCCTGCCAAACTCTCGGAAATGACCGCGCAGTGTTTTCTTGGCACTGTCCATCAACAAGTCTAATCTTGCAGCAAGTTCGGCTTGCCCCACATCAGTCTCAGCCATACCAGATTTAACAGATTTGCGGAAGATCTCAAAGGACTGTGCGGTTACTTCAGCGTTAAGTTTTGCCTGCTGTAACGCAAGATTAATTCCCGCTGTCTTTGGGTGTGCAGCGTCACCAGCTGCTACTATCGCGACTCTCAGCTTCTCCATCAATTCGGCTAGTTTTTGCACAGAACCTAAAGCGGGTTGAAAGAATCTGTGGGTTGCCTCCGGAGCGTCTTTAAGGGACTTGAGTGCGAAGTTCATTGCAGCAGCAAAATTTTTGGTGTAATTAGCCGCTCGCTCAATTAATTCAAAACGGCCAGTCCCAAACATTTCTGCTACTGTAAGCTGTTTTTCAGGTTTAGGTGGGAGAAGGATTTCTGTGTACTCGCGCGCGAATTCAGGACCTTCAGGGATAAAAGCTCTTCGGCCAATTTTACGCGACATGGTCGTCATCCATGCATCAAAAGACATTGCGACATCTTCGGCAGATGGTGGCGTGAAGAGCCTACGAATTAAATCTGGTAGCGTACCAGTTGGGGGTTGTACAGACTTACCAATTAAACTGGTCATGTAGTCACCCCAGTCCTGATATGCCTTTTTAAGGCTTTCTATCGCTGGGATGTGTGCGCCATAAATACGAGCAACGTATTTATCGTATTCGGCCCGATGTTTTTCAAATCTAATTGATTCAGTGGCTGGAAGCCCAAACTCTACACCTTCAGCAGCAAGTCGGACTAATTCGTGACTCTTGTTGAGCATAAACTGGACATTGCGACCAGCGTCGCCCGCAGCTCTACTATACTGAGTCATTCTAGATGCTAACTCACTGAGGGCTTGAGCGACATTAAAAAATTTCCACATTGGCATCAAACTTGTGTGAAGTTTAGCAAGGGCTTCGGTCGCGCGCTCTACATTAAACTCACGGGTGAACGCAGCTCTAACAGCCGTCTTGTATTCCTCAATAATTGGAGCTGGAGTAGTAGCGGTAACACCTGGCCGCTCCCCGATTGCTAAAAGTTGAGCTTCTACTTTTTCTATTTTTTCGGGTGTACTTTTGGGTGTAAGTCGTCTGCGTATCTTCCGTGCCTCGGCTTGAGCTTCTTCCACTCCGACACCAAATTTCTTTAAGACTGTGAAGGCTTGTTTAAGTTGTGTGGTGTCAACACGAAAATCTAACCTAAGTCCTTTTTCAAACTCAGATTTTACCTTTCTGAATTCGTTCCTTAACTTTTCAAGACCTGCAACGTCTTCTTTCTTTCCATAGGCGGTCATCTTCAGTAGTTGTTGGTCGATCTGCTCCAAAGCGGATTGAGTCTCGCTTAGACTACTAACAGTGATTTCTTTCTTCAAGACGTCTTCGAGCTGCTGCATAAACGGACGTAACCTAAACACAGCAGCAAATTGAGCGGCTTCACGGTTTACTTTCGTAAAACCTTCTCCCATTGCGCTAGTGACCGCGGCAAGCTTATCTAAATGAGATTCTAGCGCTGGCGCATTCTTAATGGGTTCCGCACCAAAGGCACTTAAATATTCAGGCGTTTTGCCAACCAAAGATTCGAAGCGGGTGAAAAACGCACCTTGTTTGAATGCGTCGAAGAACTGATTTACACGCTCGGTTGCAAACTTAAAAGTGTCCACTACAGGTTGTACGAATTTTGCAGACTCTCCAAACCGTTTCATATCAAGGTGTGCCTGAGCGACAGCGTTTGCTAATTCCCTTTTAACATAACCGGTAGCATTGTCGATTTGAGTTTGTAAGTCTTTGGTGAATTCATAGAACTCAGGACCAGCAGTGATCTTCTCGCCTCTCTTTATAGTGCTTACTTGAGCTAGGATTTCTTGCGCAGAAGGAACTTGTCCGGGTTGAGCTGCTCCCCTCCACAAGTGTATGAATTTTTCAATTCTATCGTGGAGTACATCTATACCCTCACCAATTGTGCTCCACCCTTGATAAGTCCTTTTTTGAGCTGCTCCGACCACATCAAGCGCCGAAGCTGTCTCCATAAGAGTATGGAGAAACTGTTCGGAGGGTACTCTTCTACCAGCAAATATAGCATCAAATATCTCGGTGCCGAACTCAGTCTCTAAGTAATCACGGAATTGTGCGCCCTCAGCCCCAAAAACTTGCTCAAACGAAGTGAAGGTTTTCTTAATGCGATCCGAGAAGGCAGCAGTTGGTGGTTCTTCGATAGGAGGCAAAATTGTAATGCCCTCTTTTTTAGCCTCTTTGAGTTGTAGGGCTTTTTGCCGTGCCTCACTTAACTGGGCGACAGTCTGGCCTAATTTACCTACTAATGCGACCTGTCTCGCGTATGGTTTTTCTAAACTGGAAATGGCTTGCTCTTCTTTTGAAGCTAACGTGGTGATTTCAGCGACCATCCCATGTAATTCATCAACGCCTTTGCGCAGCTGACTTATGTACGTGGTAAGCTCTTGTACCCTTAAGGGACGCAAATCAATAGCCCCAGCTTTAGCAGGAACTTCAGCAATTTCTCGCTTAAGTCGTTGCAGTTCAGTTGTTGCAAAGTGCAACGGCGCTCTAATTTTCTCCTCTTCAGCTGGAATTAAAGTTTTGGTGATTCGTTCACGGGCTTTCGTCAGCCTACTTAGGGCTTCGGAATGGCGGATGAACTCTTGAGATAAAGTAAACATCGCTTCCTTTTCTCGTTCAAGGGCCCGTTGTTTCGCCCGTAACGACCGGGTGATAGCTCCAATGGGTTTACTTTCTAACTGTGAAACCTCAAGTGTCGCTGCAGGTTCAGCTGGAATACTTTCGGTAATTGATGCAAATTTAGTTTTAAGCTCTTTAACCTTAGCTGCAACGTTGCTCAACCGTTTTACTGTAGCATCAATTTCACTTTGAAACGCGGGACTACCAATAGCTGCTTTTTGTAGCAAACTCAAAGTTTGAGGGCTTTCAAAGACGGGCAAAATTCCTTTTTCAAGGACAGACCGAAGTTCGTTTCTCAACGTTTCAAGGTCTTTCTTGCGTTGCACTAATTCCCTAGCAGCTTGCTGATAACCTTTACTACCTTTTGTGGTCTCAATGAAAACCTGGAGTCCTTTCTCGCTGATTTGAGGAATGCGTTCTGCGATTTGGGCTTCAAATCGCTCAACGTCACGCAAGAACACGTCTTGCATCTTATTAAGCTGTTCCTGCCATTTGGGCAACCACGCGACTATATCTCTTTCAGAAGTAAACCGCGGTAATAACGGTTGCGTTCCTCCAGACAAGACACGGACGTGTTTGAAAAGCTTTTCTTCCAAAACCTTATACAAATTAGAGGATTGAATTTTCGCTTCTAATTGTTGTGTCTGTGCTACAAACGTGTCCAGCTGGTGATATAGGCGGCCCATATCCCGTAGAGTAGTTTCTAAAGCCTCTCGTTCTTGCTTTAGTGAAGCGAGCTGTTCAAGTTGTTTAGCACCTCTTCGTGTAGTAGCGGGTCCTACTGTGGCAGCTGCACTTAGTGTTTTCTCGTACCTAGCTTGCTCCTTCTCAATCTGGCTTGCAAGTTCAGATACCTTACGCGCGACATTTTTGTAGGACTTCTCAATCGCAGCGGTTACTTGCGTAGACACTGTTTGAGAAGTGCGAAGCATGCTAAGCATGCCTTTTTCGACTTCTTTAATGTGGTTAAGGGTATAAGTGAGTGACTGAGTGATCCCCGTTTGAGGGATTTGTACCTTTGTGGAGAAGTTAACGAGACTTTGCAGCCTTTTTTCAACTTCGCCGATAACTGAAATGCTTTTTTCGAAGGTGGCAGGTGTGAGAGCAGTCCCCAGATGCCCAGATAAAGATTTACTGATTTTTTGGAAAGTTGTGTTAAGACGAGACTCCGTATCAGCGGCCCGTTTTAACAGGTCGTTGAATGGAGTAAAATCGATATCTAACTTAAATCGCAGGTCTGCCATTATGTTATTTCAATGGGTAGCCCGTCTAATTGCAAGCCACGTAAAGCTGCCTCATCATCTAATTTGGTAAAATTAGAACTATCTGGAGCGCTTTCATCTCCTTCAAGCTTGGCCCCATGTATTGAAGCTTGGAATTTCATCCTGTCTGACAAGTACGTTGAAATTGCTGCACCTAAAGCACTCACTTGCACTTTAGGCAAATCTAAAATTTGGTCGGGAAACCAACCACATTCAACTGCGAACATCGCGATTGCGTGGCTAAACAGATCTTTGTGCATATCTTCAATAGTAGTCATGTATTCATTAGCGGTCTTAATTTCATCAGGCGTAGGTGCAATGTAATTCCAAACATCAAGAAAGGTAGATTCTATGGACTCGGAATCAAGCCTTTCTTCAACGTCTGATTTGGATATGCCTAGAGCTAGAGCAACGAAGTCTAACACGACTTCGTCATCGGAGAAGACCTCGTTGAGGTCAGGACTTTTTGAGAATGCAGTCTCGAGCAAATCCCACAGTTGTAGCTCGAGACGCCAAGAGGGGGGAACCTGATAGTAAATGAGGTTGCCGTTTACGTCTTCGACCGAATGGCGCTCAACGAGGAATGACTTCCAACTAATGTGTTTGTTCGCCGGCTGGTTTGATGTCGGTCGAGTCAAGCGCCGTTTGGGGTCCAGGTTGTGTTGTACCAATCATGCCACCTCCAGGAAACGGGAAGGGTAAACCACCCAGACGCAGATTCCATTTTTCCGAATATTTCTGGACAAATGGTATGATGAACTCAAAAATCGCGTCACCATCAAACTTGCTATCAACATCTTCCTCGGAAATTCCAAGAATCTTGCTGACAACAAGGGTTATTTTTTCGGGCGCTTGGGTTGTAAGGTACTCCATAAGAGCAATCCCTGGGGCTCGGTCGGTGTGCCCAAAAAGATCTTCAGGAATACTCGCAAGAGCTGTCCCGATAATCTTCAGGATTTCCCTCTCCTTACCCCAGGGAAGCTTTAGTCTGACTTCGACCGCCTGTCCGTCGATGTCATGAATGGTAATTTTGTCTTGTGCTTGAGTTGTCATAGGCCTCCAAGACCTCCTCATTTTAATTTACTTTAGCTGGCCGTTTTTTCAACAACCACTTTGAATAGTTGTTTACCAACTTCCAGTGTGTTGCCACCCCAGTCTTTGCAAGTGCGAGTAGAGTTATCCCACGGAACCATAGCGTTAAAGGTGTAAGGCAGTTTGTGGTGAGTGTCACCGAAGTTAAACTCAACCGCGCCATCACCTTGCGCTTGCCAGATGTACACATTAATGGTCCAACCATACGGGGTTTGGTGCACGAGCTTCAGCGCAACGTTGCTGAACGAGATCTGTCCGCCGAAATCGAGGATTTCGGTGTTGGACGCCGAAGAAGTAATGCCCGCACCCAATGCGTACATCAGGTTGTTGACGTTCCATTCGCATTCTGGACTGTTGCATCACCCTTTTATAGGGCGTTCCCACACTCAGTCTCTGCAAGTGAGCCGAAAGTCTCACGAAATCTCGAAAAGATCTTGCCTTTAATGTCCTGACGCCGCCTCCCCAAAGGCAACGCAAGAATTAAGTCTGCTTGAGATCTTTGCTGGCCCTCTAAATGGTCGTAAACTGCTTCTAGGATTCTTTTCACTTTACGTCCTTTAACATAACGCGCTGGCTGATCCAAGATCCCAAAAACATCTGAAGCCGATTCAAGGCGGAGAACTGGGGTGATATGTGGATTACCTGCTCCATTAGTCAACCTCCAAATAGAAAGTTTCCCATTCCGCACGACTTCATATAAAGCTTGAGGGTCGATTTTCGTGATACTTGAAACAATCTTCGACTCTTCTTGAGCGTTGGCATCCAGATGAAAATCATACTTCCACTTATAAGCAAAGCACTTAAAAACGGGTTGTCCCATCCATTCAAGAAAATCACGAATGTATTCGTTTGCAATATCAGTTTGAAACATGGAGCCCTTCCACAGCTGCTTTCTTGCTTGAATTCCATGGTTTTTTAATTGCAGAACGATGCGGTCAACATCGTCTTCACTAAACCCGTGGGTACAAATAGCGCAAGCATTTTTTGAAATCCACCCATCACCACAATAT
The DNA here is from genome assembly GCA_020722765.1 of Brevinema andersonii. Classification (GTDB taxonomy): domain Bacteria; phylum Spirochaetota; class DYKD01; order DYKD01; family DYKD01; genus DYKD01. The sequence continues at coordinate 27,115 of DYKD01000004.1, forward strand.
GCCACGTTAGCAACTAAAGGGGTAAGGTTGAAATCTTTCGGTAAACACTTGTGGCTATTTTCATCGTACCAACGTTTACGAAACTCAGCAAGAACCGACTTGTTGTATGCTTCCAATTGGTAAACTGTTTTGCCTACAGAAAACCCGTCTTTCTGAGGAGCGATGCAAGCGTAAGTTTTCCATCCTAAGTCAGTGAAAAACTCACGCACTTCCTCAAAATACTGCTTATGAGTAGTTGCAAAACGTACTTGAGGAGAAGGCATCTTTGTGACATGAATGTCGCTAAAAATTAGTCCTTCTAAGATCTCAAAAGCACGTTGTTCCATTTTCATCCTTTTGCGTTCGCCATTAATTAGTGGAAATTAACTTTTCTAACGCTTTCCAGCGTAGCGGGACCGAATGTTCAATCCCGGAGATTTTCAGGGTCGCTGTTTCCTGTGTCGCAAATTGCGCAATTAAGGTTTTAGGTGATGTAAATTGTTGAAATCATTAACAATTTACTTTGTTACCGTAGGTCTTTTAATCCCCTACTTCTGCACATTTCTGTGCAGCCCAGACTATATCTTCCCTTTCGGGGGCGGTGCTCGTGTCCGGCTTATTGGTTTCCTGGTCCTCACCGGTTAGTCGTTGAACCTTCTCTTCTACAGTGTTCAGGATTCGAAGAGCTCGGCTGCTGATTGCCCTCGGCTTCACGTTAGGGTGTTCCAGCAATTCTCCGCCTTTTTTTGACCGAGGCTGAAATTTGTACTCCACACCTTTGAAAAAGGACTTTCCCAAATAAGGAAGTAAACCCTCTAAAACTTGATACATTTTTTCGTTCATTTTCAACCTCGGGGGATTCCCAAAATAATTAAAATCCCTGAAATCAAGTGTGTTACCCTAGGAGCTCTTTATCTCCTAGTTCTGTACATTACTGTACAGTTCAGACTATGTCTTTCCCGTCTCCTCGGGAGGCGGCACTCGTGGGAGTAATTACTGCCATATCTTTCGACTTAGGCTCGACTCCTAGTCGTTGAACCTTCCAGAGAGTTTCCCCTCTAGCTTGGCTGCACGTTGTCCTTTGGCCGGGATTCATTATCAATTCCAAAGGATGTTCATGCAATTCACCGCCTTCATTCTTCATCACTGCATTAACTGGAGAACAGTGATGCGATGCCACGTGTTCCTTGAAACCCCACTTATACGCCATTACTGTTCCTTTCAGTCATTTTGTTTTTGTTGTTGTTTGTTGGCGTTTAAAAAGTGTAATGATTTCAAGAAGTTATTTTTAACATCCTCCTTAGTTCGAGTGGATGATAGGACTGCTCCGGACTCTACTGCCCCTACGTCGACGGTGGGCGTTGTGCCAGAAGGTCCGATGTAAAGAACACACGGACCAATCGACATACGGTTTGTGTCGAATTGTGGCAGATTGTAGGGCATATTCCTTTCCTCCCCTAACTTAATAAGCTTGCGAGGCTCGCCATTTAAATTGTCAGTGTTTTGGAGGAACGGTGCCCGATCTTATTGTTATTGTTGCTGTTGTGTGAGGCTGCACTGTTTTCCGCACTTGCGACATAAAGTCACTACACGTTGAGCTTCTTCGATGAACACGTAGTGGTCTTTATATTTCATGCGTAGTACTTTAAGGTCGGAGGTTAGATAACCCAATATAGCCTCGCAGCTAGGGCACCTCCAAGGTAGGTCTTTAACTTCATGATCGCTCATCTAATGAGTCTCCTTATGCAAAGAATCCGTACGCTTGTACACGGAAATTACTGCTATATAACAGTTCGTTGGGATCCATATCTTGAGATCCGTGATCTAAAATTTTGAATCCTACACGAGCGTTTGTAACATTAGGAACATCGTACCATTCATTATCAAAAATATTCTTCATGTACTCGTAGATCTTATCAGTTTCACCAAAGTTTTTTGTTGAATAGATCCACACTTCATAGATTGGCATCACTCGTGTGTTGTATCTGTGGTCACGTGGTGATGGTTGCCGCTGAAAGCAGATGCATGGGTAGGATGGGTTTTTGATGGCAGCAAGATATGTAGGATATACCCGAGCTCCAACCAAAGCGGAAACGTTTGGGTTGTCAATCAACTGTCTACGAAATGCAGCGTCAATGGACTCTAAGTAACTCATTCACTAAACGGGTCCCCTATTTTATCCAACGCTCTCTCGAACACAGGATGTGGTTTAATGTACCTAGTACCACGAATGACATATTTTGCGTGAGGTGCAACCTTTTCATCAAAGTATACCTCACATGAAATACCATCTGGGCTGGCTTCGAGTTTGGTCTTTAATGAATTACGCAACCTACCCGTCTTGAAACCCAACACTTCTTCAGACTGTTTCACAGAAGAAGTGCCGAGCATTCTTTTGACTGTGTCAACATAACGTTTTGCCCATTGATGCCCGCGTGCAGCTAAATTGCGCGCGTGCACTGTAATTTCGGCTTCGAGTTGCTTTGTGAATTCACTCATCTTTTATTCGTTTTCCTTAATTTCTTTGTAAGCTCAGTTGTTGTTGCAGAGGTTAGAAAAGGTGGAAACATCAACGTTTCGTCTGGCACCAGCTTACGCAAAATGTTTTTCACCTCATTCACTGGCCTATACAATGGATGTCCTTCTGGGACATCCTGGGCGCTGCTCTCAAACAGAGCGCGTGAAAACCTCAAATACATTTTTGCGAGCTCGATTTTCGCGAGCGTGAACTTTGAATAAAGATTGACAGCTTTTTCCAAATGTTCAACCGCCGCTTTAGTGTCGCCCATTTCCGAGTAATGGAGCGCCAAGTTGAAATACGGTTTAGGGTCCCTTGGGTCCCTATGCATAGCTCTTTTGTTAAGCTTAATGTAGTATTTAAGCTTGTCTTGCAGTCGCTCTGTTAAGAACCCAAAATGGTTGATGACACCTTTCGCGCGAATTATCTGCCGGTTGCGAATCTTGCCGATAGAGTCCTCGATAGTTTCATGAATCAAACCCGAAAAATAAATGTCGGGACGATTTTGGTATAAACGCATAACTTCTGTAAAAACATCAGGCCTATTCTTCTGGACGTTGTTGACGTTGAACATTGCCGCGGTTGGATGTGACTCGACCATAAATGTAATTTCAGGAGGTGATGAATACATTTCATCAACATCCATCACCCAGATGTAGGCGCTCGTTGATTTTCTTGCGAGCCAGTTACGCATATCAGAATAATCTTCGGTCCATTCACGTTCAAAAATTTTGGCACCCCACCGCTTTAACACGTCAACCGCTTCAGAACCAGGAGCAACACGTACTACTATCTCATCAGCGACAGTAGCATGACTTTCTAAGAAGATTTGCACTTTGTGTGAAGGTTCGTGTTCAGTCATAATATTCAAACTAACTGTGTACTTATCTGAACCCTGCCACTCAGATATAAGAATATTGTTTTGGTTGGTTAAATGTGAGTAATCTGTTCCTCCCACTAACTCCACAACCGGGTTCGGATCAAGAGCTTCATAGTACCGCCTTTTCTTCTCCCTAAGATCAGGGTCTATATATCCATAATGAAGGATGTGAACGTTTACTGGCGCGGAACTAACTGCGGGAATATTTGGGACCCTACTGCAATGCAGGGAGGTCCCAGGCGTTCCCCTAAAATACTTCATGTTAGGTAGCACTTTAACCATGAAGACCGCTGATGCGGGTGGATAATTCACATGGTATGTATTTGGTGAATTCCACAAATGGATAAATCTACCGACAAATGCGTAAACTCCAGGAATTGGAGTATTTGCGAGTCGTTGCAAGTATTCCCTAGTGACCTTTTCCTCGAGAAACTCGTCATGATCAAGTACAACCATCCACTCCACACCCTGCTTGAATGATATCTCATACAGTTTTGCGCGCTGATCAACTTCGACCTCATCGGACATTAAAGTGTAAGTGAATTTACCTGGGTAATTTTCTTGCAGCCAACCTTCCATATCCCAACCGCTGTCATCATCAACGATATTGATGATGTCGAAAAGAGAAGCGTGACGCTTCATCCACGCTTCGAGCTGCTCACGGCTACATTTAACACGAGTATTTCCTGAGATTGAGCGTTCTTTAAACTCACCACAACATTTCTCAACAACTTGCAATCTATTGTAAGTGCCAGAGTCCATAGAGTCTTGCAAAGATTTCGAGCCGTGATGGAAGACAAACGTGCTTCTGTCGACAAAACATGAGTAACCCATTTGGTTTACTCGTGCACATAAATCTACGTCCTCATTCCCATTTACAAAGCGTTCATCAAACCCACCAAGCTTCTCCCATATATCTCTACGAATCATGAAACAAAATCCTGAAACAACACCAGCGTAAATCCACTTTCCGATATTCTCCGCGTGCACACGTTCCGCGAATTCATCAAGTGCATCAAGCGGTATTGGGGAATCTGCTTTTACCAATTGATGAGACATAACGTAGTTACTACACGGCGCTACAATCGCAGGCTCAGGCGCGGGTCTATCTGGATCCTTCAACAAGGTTTCATAACAACGAATCAGCTGCTTCAGCCACTTCTTAGGCACTCGAGTGTCATTATTGAGCACTACAATAAACTCACCTTTCGCAAACGACGCGCCCATATTAACGTTGGCCGCATAATGTGTATGTCCTGTGGTGTTATGAATAAACCTAAAATTTGCGTACGTTTGGTCCCAAGCTTCCATCGCAACAACTGTGCCGTCGTCAACGTCGCCTCCAGTACCACACACAATAATTTCAAATACAACATCCTCGGTTTTATGTAATGTGTTAAGCAATTCCGTAGTGTATTGCAGTCCTCCATGAACAGGAATGACAATGGAAACTTTGGGATTCATATATTCCTCCAAGGCTTTTATTTTAATTATTTTAAAAGGTTATGTTAACCTGGATTTTCGACTAGATAGAAAGTCCATCCTTTCGAACTAAATAGAAGAGGGGCGCGGTGAACATCGTAGCATACCCCACTAAAACCATTGTCGAGAGATGCGCTCTCTCCTAAACGGGGCTCGAAGTCCTCAACATAGACTCTCATGTGCCTGCCACGAATCCAGCCAGGGATACCAACATCCCCTCTAACAGCTGTTGGTATCACCTCTTGTACACTACATAAGTATGGCCCGTAGTTGGTTGTTGTTAGAACTGGCTGACCTTGACCGTCAACAGCTTTAATGTTGATGTTAAAGCTGCTCCAGGAGGGAGTCAGTGAAGTGATTTGTTTGTAGGAATTTTGTGAAACTTTCACACCACTTCCTAAAAAGTTAACGCTCTCATTTATACTTTGGTCGTTTTCATCGATTCCAGCAACACCTAAATTACCTGACGTAGTTATCGCTGCGACTGTTATTTCAAGGTATGCGGCGACGGATGGATTGATAATAGTAGGAACTCCAGCGGTCCAGTTGGACACTACATCTGAACTTTCACGATAAAACGTAATCTTATGAGTATATTGCATTAAATGAAGTCTCTTGGGCCTCTACGTGCGAACGTGTTTAGAACCACTAGAACATCCATTCCAAGAAATGATAATATACTGCCAGCGGTTTCAAACTTTTTGATAATCACTCCGCCTGTATCGATGGACGCGACGTTTGCAATGCCTCGATTGCGAAAAATTTGACCGCCAATTTCGAGCGTCAACCACTGGAGTGTGTTCCATTCCTTATCGCTTTCAGTGTAGCCCGCGGTGTATTCAACTAATACACTTTGAGGGAATGCTGTACAATAATTCCCGTAACTATCGTAAATGCGACCGTCTTTGAAAAACTTAATCTCGTCTAAGTCTCGCGCAACTCCAGTCGTGTCAGTGACATCAGAAAAATAAGTAATTCCGTGAACAGCGGTGAGAGGAAACTCAGAAACTGTTATCCAAAACGGGTTGTAACATGTTACACGTTCGACGTACCTATCAGACACTAAGCTCCGGTTACAATAACTCTTAATGTAAGCTTCAGAAGAGTCAAGACATACTTGCAATACATCATCAAGACCAGATACATCAGAAACGTTCATGTATTCTTTGAATACAGTAAGTCCTACAATTGCCATCACCCTCTCACCTCTACAAGCAATTTGACCAAAAAAATAGGGGAAAGCTCAAAAAGAAACTTTCCCCTAATGACTAACGTCAATGATCGTCTTACAACACGGCTAAGTTGTAACCGATAGAGACGACATATTCCGTAGAGGTATTATAAAGCGGGACAAAATCCAGCCGCTGGTGACAAACCATGAGATGGTTATCATCCTCGGGGATGTCCTTTACCTTTACAGTGATAGCTCTACGATCACCAAAGACCCACGAAGGTGTGTGGACCAGCATGATGATGGTCTTATTGGTTGTAGTACCACTATAGACACCCGTTGTATCTAGGTCTTGGCGTACAAACTCACTGACGATAATCGGGATGTTGTCGAACTTCCCGAGTTCGCCTTTGAGGATAGTCGCGTCAGGGCCGTACTCGTTAAGCTTGAGAACTTCACCGACGCCAAGCATCTGATGATATCCAGCGATCGAGGTAACCCAGGCAAGATCTTTAGGATCTGTACCATACCTACCCATTTTCGATCTCATGCTACGAAGTAGTCCAGCCCCTTGAGCATAGGTGCCGCCTCCAGTCCAGCTAGCAAGATTGACTTTCGCGTTTGCGGAACAGCAGTAACGATATCCGTCCCACGCTTTCCGAACGTCGGTAGACCCAGGAACGTCACCAGTGTCAATGGTTCCCGATTTTTGACCATTAATAGCAGCGGTTTCTTGCGCATTACCCATCGCGCGAGACATGCTATCTTTCAAGAACGGTAGCACGGGAACGATCGAATCTTCGGTGATTTCTTCTGAGAAGTAAACCAGGGCGCCAATCTTCTTAGCATCTAACGTCACACCCATTGAAGTCGGCCGTGACGCTGTAGGACGACCCTCAGGTGAATTCGATGTAATAGTTTCACCAACAAGGTACGCAGTGATATCTGTACCTCCATGTACAGGCAGTTTGTATTGTGGTGTCGGCATTTCAATCCGACGATGTAATGCGGCAACCTTCAGCGCTAGGCGCACTCTATCGATCAAATCAGCAGAAAAGCCTAGCGGAATAAAATCCGCGCCATAGTGAGTGGTTGGTGTCGGCATGGTAGGACCAGCACCACCAAAAGAGTCGGCTTTCAAGAGCGGGTGATCCAACAGTCTCTTGTAGATCTTCAAAGACTGAGGAGGCCTATCCAGCATCTGAGATACTAAATAGACGTCGTCATTCGCCCTTTGCAGGCTTTTAATCGATTCGTCTTCAGTGGAAGTATCGATGACTTTTTGCACCGCTTCCCACCGCTGATCAAGCGAATGTGATTTGATCATTTCGTGAGCGTCTTTTTCGTCAAAACGCCCTTTACGTTCTCCAGGAGTCCCTTTTTGAACCTCATTAAGGGCGTCAGAGATCATTCGTTTTACGGTCTCTTCGTCCTTACTTTTTGACAGGTCGCTGATAAGATTGCCGATGATTTGTTTGGCCTTTTCGAGATTTTCTTTAGCCATTACGCTTCACCTCCAGTAGATTTAGGCGCACTTTCCGCGGCTTTTTCAGCTCCTTGGTGAGAAGCACCAGCGGGAAGGCCAAGTGTTGGCCGAAGAGCTTCGAAAAATTCAGCCAAGCTTTTAAGTACTTCAGCCTGTTCATCGAATTGTTTCTGTAGCTCATCGAACCGATCGGCAACAAGTTGCTCAGCAACGGACTTCGTGCTCTCGAGCAGCCTCGCTTCAAGAGCAGGAGCCATATCATCTAAGCGCTTCGTAATCTCATTCAACGCACCTTCCACCGCCTTGAGACGGCTTTTGATCCCCTCTAAAACCGGATCATACCCCTCAATGTCCTTATTAGGCGACGGATTAGGATATGGATATTCTTCACCCGCAGCACGGAGGACTTCGGCTTTAATGGCGCGACAGATTGCAACTAAGCGCTCGTCAACATCTTGAGGCATATGAGGCATATCCTGGAGGGCCGCAATAAGCTTGTCAACCATAGCTGCAATTGCTTTTGCTTTTTCCTTATCCATTGTAGATTTATTCCCCCCTTCAATGGTGTTGACGACTTCTGTGTCGCCGTTGCTCATATTTTGCCCTTGAGTTTCTTTCGAAGTCTCGAGGGCTTTGGATAAATAATAATGCAGCGTTCTTGCATGAGGATTTGCAGGAACCGAGACTAAGGAAATCTCGAAAATCTTAAATCCTTTGATGATCGTGATCATTCGATTGAGAGTCTTGTCGAACTGCTCATCATAATCCGTCACCACTCCACGAAAACTAAATTTAGAAATCACACCTTCGGTGATCTTTTTCCAAATTTCATCTTCATGGCTAGAAATTAAGACTTTCACGAATAAACCCGAGTCTTTAGGATACGCTTCCAGTACTTTACCGATCGGGCGGTCTGCGTCATGATTATACAGGACGGTAGTGTAATGAAGGAGGTCCTTAGCGGCCCCCTCCAGAGCCTCGCGAGTAATCACTTCGTACTGCGAATCAATGACATCAGCAACCGCCGCAAATCCGGTTACTATACGTTTAAGCTCGCCTGTCTCATCGAAAGTGTCAACCTGCTTTTCGATGTCAAACAAGGCATCCTGAAACTCGAAGCCCTCAATTTTGAGAGCTAAATTTCCATCGATCGGCATTTGAAATCCTCCAAAAACGCCACATTTGGCTCATGATTAATTTTGTCCCACAATCATACTAAATGGGTCATAATTCACTCCGCTTCACCTACATTCCCAGTTACTCGCAAAGTCCATATGTTAGTATTCTCGTCCTCTTCAAGTAAGTACAAACCTTTCCACTTACTTGTTTTAACCTGAAACTTCTTCAAATGAGGATCATCAATCAACAATAACATGCTGCCTTTTACAACTCTTTCAACAGTAACTGGTATTTGTCGGTTGGGGTTTAAGATTGACCCAGGAGGTAAATCACCCGTCGTATCCATCAAGTGTTTGTCTTTAATTTTTTGCATGGTTCCAACTACTGACATAGACGTTGGATCGTTGTTGAATACAAAAAGGTAGGCGAAGTTATCCATATCGATCCACAAATCGTAAAGCTCAGCACTAGCACCGACCCTAACATGTAGTGGACCACGCCATACCCTATGATTTAAGACAAACTTACGTTCAACTCCTAATTTCAAGACGGCTTGGTCGTCTTCCTTAGAAGCCCTAGAAACGGGTTTGAATCCCTTATCGTAATCGATCGCCACTTTGAATTTCTTAATGGCTTCTACTAAGCTATCACGAACCTTCAATGCAGCCTTAGAATCTTTAACATTCCAATATTGAAATTCGTGAGGAATTTGGTCACGAACGTACTTAGGCAATGCTGAAATATGGTATGGGGTTATTCTCCCTTTTTGGACTGCGCGTCGTGATAAAATGTAAGGCTCGTTGTCATTCGGCTTGATCATCAACCACATCGTTGGTGTCCTAATTTCAACCTCTTCAGCGGGAGGCAAAGCAGCGAGTGAAATAGTTTGATCAAAACCAAATTCAACACCTTCAGGCAAAATCACTTCACCCAACGTACAAGTAATTTCGTTGCCATCAAGAACGTAATTATTTATTGGATCTTCAACGTCGAACACGCGTTGTAAGAATTCCGGGATAGAAACAAAACCTTTTTTGAGGTCTGACGTTAGTTGTCTAAAAACGAGGCGTTGAACCTTGTTCCGCCATTTATCACAATGAACCCAGTATTCATGGAAGTACCCAGAACGATATCCATACTCAACGGTCCCTTTAGCTGCAATATAAAATACTCCTGGAAATTGTTCTGTTGCACCTACACCCCCACGTTCAACCACGCCTTCGAAAGTTAGCCACTCAATTGGTTCAGGCTCTTTTAATTGAACCATAATTGAGGTGGCTTTCTTCAAACCACCGCGCGTCTGTCTCGCTTTAAATTCCCCAGTCACCGCATTGAACTTCCAGAGACGGTCGTCCTTTGCCCACTTCTCTGCCATCGCTTCAGTAGTGACTGGAGCGTCAACGATGCCTGGCATAGGATTGTCTAGAGTGTACCCCAATAAGTACTGATTTTTGACATGTTCTATCCTAAAGTCACAATGAACAGATTTTCCACGCCAGTGATAATGCATAACAAACTTATGTACTAAATTTTCCTCAGGATATTGCTCCCAAATGTTCGTTTGTTTGACTAATTCAAATGGAATAAAATCATCCAAATCTTTCATTTGAATTAGTTGTGCGTCTCTGCCTATTTTCATCAAAGTTGTGACAGTATCCGCACTCTCATTAGCATTTGCTATAGTACGATTTTCATACACTTTGGGTTCATATAATGCGAGTGAAATTTTTCCTGCGTCATCTTTGTGGACGAAAAGGGTGTGAAACTTTACCGTGATAATATCCCCAATTTCCGCAGCGACGCCGGTATTAAAAGTCTTGCCGACCTCTAAAAATTGAGTTTTAGAATTCGGCAACACCCTTAATTTACTTTCATCAACATCTTCTAATTCGGAAGGTAAAACTTCAACCCCAATTTTATATTGCCAAGTTTTCTTTTGTCCTTTTATCAACCGAGAGTCCAAAACGACGCAATGAGCCTCAGCATACTTTTTAAATTTCACCATATCTGAGGTGCGACCATCCAACTCAAACTTGTATCCATCCCATCTTTTTATCATAGCCCCCTCAAGATTATCAAACCTAAGGAGGTTGTTTATAACTCTACGAACTTGTGTTGATCCAGATACAATAGGTGTGGGTACTAAGTTAAAGCCGGGATGAATGTTGGATAATAACGATTGTTTGATCGGAAATTTTTCCTCAATCAAGGCCCAACGTTGCTTATACAGTTGCTTGTGAATGTCTTGTCCATCAAACCAAACACAATCATGCAAATTCCAGACATACTCACTATCTTGGGTGGGACTTTTTGTATGCAGTTCACCAGAAACAACCTCCCTACCTTGATGGACGAGCTTGCCCCCTTGTTTAATCCATTTTTCAACCTCCCCGATTAAAATGTAATCAGTTTTTGGGAATGTGGATTCAGCAATTTTGATTAAGTGCGGGAACTTATCGGTTACGTCACTACCATCTTCGGTGAAGACAGTGAAGTTGCCATCTTTGTCTCTGTGCAATGAACATGATACGCCATCAAACTTCCCTTGAATAGCGATGAATAAGTCCGAAAGCCTTAAACGTGAAGCCCAATTACGCAAATACTGAAATAATTGTTCGAGAGAAAAAACTTCTGCTTCCCTATAAGCGGATATTGAGAGGGTAGTCTTGAGAGGGAAAAAGAAGTGGCCAGGACCTAACAGTTTGTCTTGTTTTTGCTGTAATTGGGCGTCCCTTAAATTTTGTTTGCTACTCTTCATTCATTTCACCCTCATCTAGCTCTTCATCATGCTCATCTAATACATCGTCGGGGTCGTGTTGAATAAGATCAGTGTTGAATGACCTAACAAGATCAAGGCTACATACACCGATATAACTTGTAAAGGGAGAGAGACCAGAGTCTTCGACTTTGGAAAAACGATATCTAACAGAGTCTGGAAATCTCGCAATAAACGCTGAGTAAATTTTCTCTTCTAACTCAACACTCAAACCGGCTCTTAGCAAAACATCAACATCATTCTTGGTTGCCCCTCGAGTAGCAATTCCCCCAACAAAGTACAAATAAGGCTTAACTAAACATAAATCGTCAAATTGATAATTCAGTTGCACCGTCCACAATGGGTCGAGCTTTTTAAGCACTAAATCATATGCTACATCCACACCCTCTAACTGTTCCATCGAAACAGGTTTATATTTATTCCACTCTTCTCGAGGAAATTGCCGCAAGATTCGAAAATACATAACCTTGATAAGTTGGCGCCCACCAATGTCAGTTAACCAAATGTGACCCCTATTAACGTCAATTAGCACTGCCTGCTCAACAACCACAACTTCCTTGGGAATATAAGAAACGATATCCTCAACAAAAATCCATGGACCCATCTCTTCACCTGAAGATGCGAAGCCTGGTGATCGCATAGCACGACCCAAAGGTCTATCAAGGGAATCCCAATTCTGGGGCACCTCTAAGCCCCTTCGCATCAGTTCCTTTTCAACTAAATGATGCCAGTTCCACAACTGTTCTTGCTGTGTGATAGTTACGTCTTTAAGATGTATCACTTCCCACACAGAATGTAGTTGGTTGTGCAACTTCACCAATTCAGACTTACTTAAATCACTTAACCTAGATGGAATAATTTTGGCGAAACGTTCAACGAACTGTTCGATTTCAGGGTAGGAAACTCTATCAAGCTCATCATGAACCCTAAACCTAATACCGCGACGGACCATCTCAGTAGCAATGATTTTATGGCGAATGATGAGATTCTTAAGTTTGGGGTTGGAGACGTCGTTTTTCCTAAAATATGGGGCGGCTAGTTGGTGAGCTCGAAAATGTAAGTTTAAAAGTTCACTATCCGGAACTTTTCTAATAGAAGCAGGGGTAATTTGGTTGAATCTCATCTACTGGTCTCTACTATTCACCTTCCTCCGCTTCACCTGAAACGCCCGTTCCTTCTGGGACATTACCAGGTCTCCAATCAATTGATGAAGGAGCTCTATTAGGCGAAGGTTCTTGTCCTGACTCAGATGCTGGCTTCGAGCCAGGAAACACATCACCGTTTTCTACCGGAGGCAATCCAAGAAGTGCGCGCGCTTCATTGAGCGTCATTAGTTTTGCTTCGGACAATCTTGAAACAATTCTTGAATTAGCTGAAAGTTTGATTACGTTCACTGGAGCAGTGGAAGTATCAAAGGCGCCCATAACTAACCGATCATTACGCTTAATTACTTGTGAGTCAATAATCGCGGAAACCTTTCTTAACTTAGGAGCTATGGTGCTATCATAAAAGATAGCCTGTGCAACACGGGCCGTAGAATAATTGGCACTATCAGGAACTCCAGCTAAAATTGGCGGAACTCCCATACCAACAAATAGTGCATCTCGCACCGCTTTTCTCATTTCTGGGAATGACGCCTCTTGTGGTGTAGCAGCGATCTGCTTGAAATCCATTCCGTCTTCTAAAATAGCAACATGAAATGCATTCTTGCGCCCTCTGTGCCGTTCCTCCCACTTCGAAATTAAACGATTATACACTGCGTCACTTAAAATTCTAGGAGTCGTAATAACACCACCAGGTGTAGCATCATTTGCGAAAAATCTCGCATTGTATTCATTCGCAGCCCAATCTAATTGCAGTTGGGTCCAAATTGGCTGTAAGCAACCTAAACCCCAATACTCGTTAGTTGGGTTTGCGTAACGAAAATGTACAATTTCTTTAGGTTCGTAACGTATGGTTTGGTTCGAAACACGGTACTCATATGCCTCAACATATCGAGTTGGATGTGGAATAATTCTCATCCCAGTAGGGTCGAGGAAATAAATTTCTGAGATATATCCCGATTCATTGTACACAAGCTCCCAGAACGCGTTACCAATCAACTCTAAAACTAAAAATGTATTCTCCAACAAATCAGTGAATGTCATATGTGGGTTAGGTTGAGTCACGAGACGCCACATATAGTGGTCCTCAGATACTATATGTCGTCCTTTTCGGGTATACAACACAAATGGGACCGATGCTGCGGTATTCGCGATTAAGTAAACTGCAGCGTATACCCACGGGTTCGATGTGTATTGCAATAAAAGGGAATTAAAGTCAATGGGTGGATTGTAGTACTCGTAAAATAAATCGCGAGCCGCTCTACCAGCGGGAGGTTGTGCGGAACCGCTTTGTACAACTATCTTTTTGTTAACGGGTTGGAGGGCTTTACAAACGTCAATTAAAAGTGCCATTATTTTCCCATTTAATTGAATACAAAAACTTGTCCCGTTTTTAATTTGACGGCCCCATTTAAAATGGGATCAGAATTTAGCGCAACGAAACAAATCTGATTTGGGGCTCTCTAGCAAGACCTTTAACCGCAATATAAATCGCGTCAATTAAATCAGCGGTAGTTAAGGGGAAGCTGACCATTTCATTAATGAAATCGTTATGTAAATCACGACGTATTAACAGTTTGTGACACCGAATAAGGTTTGACAAGAATTCAACGCGAGATTCCTTTGAACCACCAGTCCTGACTTTCACAATCGGTAAAATCACATCTAATTCCTCTAAATATTCATGAAAATATGTTTGTAGCGCAAATGCTTCGATTTGAATAGCTATCGCGTGCGGAAATTTCTGGTAAAACGAAAGGACGATGTCGCGTTGATCGGCAAGCCTCAGATTTTTTCGTACCAAATATTCTAAAACGTACGCCCTTTGTGTGCCCCTTTCTTGGCCAACCGCAGCGATGGCAAAAGCGCTGTGTCTGTCAGTTTTTTCTAAGCCCGGAGCACACAAGTCAACCCCAATTAAAACATCTAAACGCTCATAGGCTACTTCATGAGGCTCATAATATGAAAGATCAAAATCCTCAATTGTAATGTAATCCCCTCCGCCTGTAAAAGTCACGTCATTTTGGTATTGGAGACGAAAAACGTCTGGGCCGTACATAGCTTCGATCTGCTGCAACTTCTCGAGAGGAAACATCTCTTCCCAAAATGATGTGCCATCTGGATTAATTGCGGGCTGGATAAGCGATCTCCAGCCCCCTTGCGACTCTTCGAGCTCTAGCAACTTGTGGTAAAGATCGTCACGATGATACGATGTGCCTATTACATGAGCAGCAGTTTCATGAGAAATGCTCAACGTAGGCATAGCAACAAACCTAAACCAATCCCAAATTTTTCGACGTAGGGAGGGAGAATCACGCGACTCAACATCAACTACATCATCAAAAATAATAACGTCGAAGTGCTTACCAGCAAGAGTTGATCCAACGCCTAAAGCGGTGAACGTCGCCTCCGCCATCGACTGGCTTCTCATCAAAGTAACTTCCACGTTGTTCCATTTCATTGCTTTGTCTGGCTGGATTAAATCCGGCCACACCGCACGAAGACGTTGGTTAGTTTCGAGAATGTTTTTAATTTTACTGACGAAGCTGCTAGACAAAAGGGATGATTTTGAAATGATACCTATACGAATGTTGGGGTTACGCAACGCACGCCAAATCGAGTAGTAATGACCACACACTGTTGAATTATGACTTATCGCACCGTTAGCTAGAAAGGTACCATCCATGGTAGATAGATCAACGGTTAGACCCTTCGTCTTGCGTACCGACTTCACATACTGTAGGAAATGAGGGAAGCGGAATAAAAAAGTAAAGTTATACAGTTTGGGGACAATGTGAATGTTTTCTTTGACGAATCTCTCCGCCAATAACGGTTTGTCCTCGTAATTTTTTTGACAGTCTTTTTCGAGGCGAATTTTAATAATAGGCAAAACAAATGGGTCCCTCTGAATTTCTGCCGCTAACAGTCTCGCGAGCTCAGCAATCTGGCTCTCAGTATAATCACACCGATCAGTATGTCCACGGAGAAAGTTGTGAAAGCTTCTGCGAAGTTTAGCAGATTTCTGCAGTAGTTTATATCCAATCCTCGTCAAGGGAAATCCCAAGTTTAAAAACCATTTCTGCACTTCGATCGCTTGTTGCTCGGTAAATTTAACATACTGATTATACCACCAAAAAGTGTGAGCAATTGTTCTTGTTGCAGATAGTGAGCACTCCCTAAGGCATACAGGTATTAGAGGGCTGTCGAAATTCCTGGATTTTAAGAAATCCAGGAACTTAGGCGGGATTGATTTCCACTCTTTGTGATTGAAAAATCTCCAAAGAGGGATCGCCATTTTCTGACGTGCTCTCGGTTGATGCCAGATCTTCTCCCAACCCTCTGGAAAGTTGAGCCAAAAGAATGCTAAAGCAGAATACCACAATGCGGGAGGAACGTTGAATGGATTATCAGAGCTGTCAACAAATTTCCGCCAATCACACCTAAACACGATTCTGTCATGTTCAGTAAGAAATCGGGCCTCACGAAACTTAAGATGAAACCCATTCCAAATCAGCCACCTATGTTCTGGGGTGCATCTTAAGACGTAGCCATCTTCGGTTTCGATTTCGAGTATATCATCAAGCCCATTAGAGTAAAGTTGTGTAGCCCTAGTCTCTCCCAGGCAAGACTCTAAGATGAAATCAGTTGAGGTCGTAAAAGGAAGGGTTGTTTCACAAGGAAGGGCTTCTTTGATATACTTTAGTCCCTGCGGTGTAGGAATTAAAGTATCGTCAGCGACACACTTCCAAGACCCCCGAGGACCTAAAATTAAGGTCCTCGGGTGAGTCATTTGGAATTCGATCCACTGATTGTGGAATGGTTGCAGGACTGTATCTAGGAAAGCGGCACAAAAGAAATCAAACCTTTCTTCACCAGCTATGCGAAGAAGCTTTATTTCCTCCTTTTTTATGGGTGCAAGCTTAAACTTATTCAATGAAGTCATTTGTGTGCAATACCCAAATCACTTCATCAATGCGGTCCTGCAAATCAACGGATTGAATAATGTGAAATGGTAGATGCAAGTCACATAACATCCCCAATATTATGTAGTGCATCATAGTTGCATTGTATTGTAATGTATTACGCACCCCATCATCCTCGATCGCAAATCGCCCAGTAGGAACGAAGAAATGGAAGTGATACATTAAACGTGCGTAATCCACACACGCTTGATAATACTGTTTGAGAAAGTCCTGCGACTTGCTTTCTCTCCCTAAACTACTCAATGTGTAGCTGAACATGTCAATCGAAGTGCGGTCGGCAAGAAAGGGGGCTTGAATGAACTTCTCTTCCATCGACTTCTTTTCAAACAACCTTTTTTGGAACTTAAGCGCCAAATCAGCATCAGTACCAAAAGTTGGTGGAGTCGCTAAGCCCATACCCTTTAACACGTCACGTACCACGCCTAGCACTGCTGGTACCTCCAATTGCCTACTGACTTCTTTGACTAACGTCGTCTTACCAGTACCCTCCGCACCTGAAAATCCAATTCCGAGTTTCCACTTAATCTTCATAAACGCTTCCTTTCCCTCCCAGAGTTTCTTCGAGAACCGTCGCGATATGTGCAGGTTCTGGAGTCTTACGATTAGCGGCCTTCATGAATTCATTGACAAACTTATTAACATCAACACGACCCTTTAATTTGAAGAATTCTAATGAGTTATCGCCCTCCTCTTGACCAAACCCATACGCTCGTTTGAGTTCAAGGATCAATCTTAGTGTTTCTAACAACTCTCTCCAGGTTTTTGGCCTTAATTGTGATACGTTAAGAGAATCACCCACGATTTTTTCAAGTACAGCAATGATTTGTTGTGCTGTTAAAGCTGGCTGCAATTCGTCAACAACCGCATCCACAACCGCATCTACGACCTGAGATGAAACCGCTTGTGGAACCGACACTTGCATCTTTTTCTTAAAATCAACCCAAGAATGGTATCCACAAGTGCACTTACAATTTTTTGATTTCCAATACTTTAAAGTATTAGGGCTGACGTTCAGCTTAATGGCGATTGATTCAAGAGACATCCCTTGACAATACATTTCAAATGCTGTTTTGTGTAATTCAACGGTTGGCGTCATCAGAAAGTTTTCTACTCCTTAAAACACCTATCCATCTAGCTGGGCTAAACTAACACCGAAAATGATCGTTGCTTCCTTAGCACTACAACAATTATCACTTAGAAGAGTGTCACCAACATTCACAATATATGAAATCTTAGTCGCAGGGCACCTTAAAAACACGTAATCCTGTTTGCGAGATACATTAAGCTCCTCATGCACCTCACCACAGAACGGACAAAGCCATTTGTAAAACCTGCTGAAATTCGCGTCGAGTATAGATTGTGCCTCCTTTATGGATCACTCAACCGTCGTGTCATCCTCTTCCTCACTAACGCCTATTACCTCACTACTGTCTACGCTTAGATCAAGGGTTTTCGCCATCGCCTCCGCCACCCATGAATCAACTTGTTCACGATGCGCCTCATAGTATTCCCTAAATGAAGACGATTGAAACTTACCACCTAAAGGGTCGGTATACCATCCGCCTTTCTTTACTAAAATGTTAGCTTGTGTTAAAACATCAAGCATCGGCGTTATAGAATCGATACCAGAATCAAAGCGGATGATAAACTGGCATTCTCGCAAAGGAGGGGCTAACTTATTACGAAGGATTTTGGCTTTGCATTTAATACCAACAGTAGTTTGCCCTTGCTTAACATATGCCATCCTAGCAACTTGGATAATCAATGGCGAATGGAACGTCGTTGGTTGCTTTGCAAGCCAGGTTAAAGGACTGCCATATCCCATTGTCATGATTTTTGTGCGTGGTTGATGAACTAAGATTAAGGCGCAACGACTTTTAGCTAAAGGTAATGTAATTCTACGAAAAGCGAAACTTAAATACCTCGCATGGGTTCCCGGCTTGAGAGACTCTCCAGCTCGTAAACTTAAATCGGACTCACTTGCTAAAGCAGAGCACGTATCAAGTGCGATGCATGCTAAACGTTTTGGATCCTTCTTGAGAGTATCTAATACTTTCTCGATTAGAGGTACAATATCCTCGAGCTGGACATCTTCGAACTTGATAAGAGAGTCAACATCAAGCCCGATCAGCTTTGCACGTTCAGTTTCTAGTGAAACCTCACTATCAATTAGGATCGCAAGACCTCCTACCTTTTGGACCTGAGTTAGGATGGAGTAAACAAGCGAACTTTTGCCTACCCCAGGCTCTCCCACTATACTAGTAGGACGCCCTACTGGGATTCCACCTCTACCAGTAGCAAGGTCGAGAGTAAAGACCCCCGTTGGAATAAACTCTTTAATGTTGGCGAGACATTCAGGGGAATTTACATCGACAGCCCCAAGCTCTTTACGAAAGTCAATCATTTAACATTCCTTCACTGCAATCACTGCAACGAGGTGTATATCAAACCAAAATCTGAAGGTAGGCACCCGTTATGGTGCCTACCTTCAGCTGTGTTATTAAGATGTTAATACCTACTGAAGATCGTCAAGATCAACTTCCTCGGCCGCAACACTTGCGGCTAGCCTCCTCAGCTCCTCATTCACTTGTGTACCAGATTTCTCAAGAGATGTCTGAGGATTGGCTCTACCTTCGATTTGCTTGACGAGCTCGGGCGGAAATAAAGCCTTTTGCTCTTCATACGTTTTAATTTGGTCCTTAGCGATCGCATCAAGGTCGTGCATTTGACCAAGTAAGTCTTTGCTCGCGATAGCAGAAGGGTTACGCTCGAGGCGAACGTTATACCTGTTACCAGGGTTTTTTGTAATAACTACATTAAACCCTTCATCAGGATCAACGAAATTTTCGCCGCTTACATAAAGTTGAAACACTTGCCCGAACACAGTAAAACTTAAAGGCAAGATTTTAACGACAGGTTCTCTCGCATGGACATCATAAGCGTTGACCCAGAAAATACGGCTCACTTTCATCAACCGAGCCGCCTCCTGATCTTCTTTGCTGGGTGACATCGACAAGAAAGCGATCGCCTCATCGACAAAACACTTGAGGTTGGGGTCCTCGCTGCGGCTACAGATGACAACACGATTCCGATCTCCGCCACCCACTCTAAAATGATTTCTCACTTCGCGGAACCATAAGCCACCCTCTCGCGAAGACGGTAAAATACGAACAGTGTTTACCCCATCTGGGAGCTTCATGAAACGTCCTTCGACCGCGGCACGAACATCAGCTAGTTTGCGCAAGCTCTCAGGATCCAGTTTCTCTTTCAGTGTGTCCAAGAAATTTGCCATACAGTCCTCCTTTTACCAGTCACGTTGTTTTGTTTTTTTACCAGTCATGCTGTTCATAAGCTAACTGTTTTCTTTGTGCAATTGCGAGATTAACAAGTCCATCACGTTTAAACCATAAGCTAGTCGTTATAGACGCGATTAAATCCGTTATATAAATTAAGCGTGATAGCTTATCATTTAATTTAGCATATTCTTCGTTGTCTTGCAACGCTATTTCCACAATTCTATTAGAAACATATGAAGTATTTTTCGCGGCCTTGACAAGTGTAGGGCCTGCAACCCTTCTCATTTCACGTTCGATGCCGCGTTTGTGAAACTCAAGATCAGCTTTTTGCGCGAGCCAATATTGAGCAATCGCGGGCAACGTCTCCAAATCTGAACTGGTCTCGACGATCGATGCGTCCTTCTTGAGTGCTTCCTTTAAGTCCTGCGCCTTCTCAAGAAACTCAACATCGCTCAATTCAAGACTGCCAACTAATTCATGGACGATGTTTTTCATAAGCAATAGGATCCCTTGCGTTATTAAGGTCAAATGCTTCTAAACGCTCAACACAACTACCACATCTTCCACAAGCGAGTTCACCGCCTTTATAACAAGTCCAAGTCAAAGCGTATGGCACGCCGATAGACAACCCTCTCCTTAGAATTTCCGTTTTGTCAATGTCAATAAAAGGTGCCCAGATTTCAACGGGATAGTAATGACCAATCTTGAAGACTTCTCGCAGCGCATCTACATATTCTTTTCTACAATCAGGGTAAATACTATTGCTGACGAGAAGTCCAGAGCCTGACCCTGCCACGAAATTATGATTCTCATCAACCTCGAGGTCAAATACAAAGGCGGGCTCATCTTCGACAATGTCAATGATTTCAACCATCCTTGATTCCCCAAAGGCGTTCATACTCTTTTTGAAGTCCTTTCTGCAAGAAATATAAAAAATGCCTTGGGAGTTTACATTGACTCCTACAGAGAAGCCCAAAACAGTACAAAGCCAGCAAACTTGCTCCTTCAAGGAGGGGGATTTAGTAACAAATTGAAATCCGGATTCTGTCGTTTGGCAACCATCCCCTTTTATTAAAGTTTCAAGGAGTACTTGAAAGTTTATTTGCAGGCTGGTGAACTCGGCTGGAATTTCTTTCACTTCAGCTCGATTTCCACACATTCGGAAAACGTTAGTAGTAGGACCTGAGAACCAAATCATGTCTGGTCCTTCAGTAGGCCGAAAACCCCAAGCTTTGGCCACCGAAAGAATTTCTTCAAAATTACCTGGATTTTTTTCCTTACTTTGACTGATTCCAACACGAAAAGAATTCGCGCGTGGATCTGTTCCACTCCCAATGTTACCCTCAGTTAAATACCATGCTAATAACTTTGTGAAGTCGGTGCGACTGACATAACGGGACACCTTATTAGTTTCTTTAAACCAAATGTGTTTATCGTCATAATCGAGCTGCTTGTGGTCAGGGCAAAATTGGAGTAGGTCAATAGACTCATTCGAGGAAGTTTCAAAACCATCCAATAAACCAGGGAACCCCCGAGCGGGGGTAAGAAGCCAATCACCAATCTTTAAATCTCTCGCCGGAATTTCCTCGACTGTTTTTTTCCAACCCCTGTGTTGATGGAAATCGGACCGAATTACGCGAAACACCTTATGGTTAGAGGTCAACCGCAAATTACGGCCACCTCTAACCACCAAAGACAAAATGTCACTTCGCAACCCCACATCAACTTTTCTTAACACCTTTCGAAACGATAGTTCTCCCGTCGAAAGATTTTGTGAAAGCACAAAATCGCCTTCTTGCAAATCAATCACTTTCTTCTTACCCTTTTCGGTTGTCACCCACTCATCATGGGGAATGCAATGGTCACCTGCGTGGGCTGCGAATGAGACGGTGTCAAAGCCTATACTTGTTGCGTATCCATACGCGATACTTAACATAATCGTATTACGTCCAGGCACAACGGTGGTCCTCATGGTTTCATCTCTATAATGCCCCTCAGGTACCGCAATTTGTGGGGTAGTTAAAGCCGAACCTTGAAGCAAGGCGGCTACTTTTGGCATCTCGAGGACTATGTGGCCCACCTTGTAAAACTTGCTAAGAGCAGACGCACATTGCAACTCTTTGCCGTGACGTTGCCCATAAAACACCGATAAAGTCGTTACTTGCTCAAATGTTTGCCTCGCGAATGCCAGCAAAGTTGCTGAATCCATTCCACCGCTTAACAATACTACACACTTCTTCCCCATAAAGACCTCCTCAAGCGGTAACTTCCGATTTCGTTTCTGTACCACTGAAACAACAATCACCACCGTTGCGATATGCTGTGACACACTCACTCATCGCAGCGAAACCATTTCTGACTCCTTCCCCTGAATGATAAAATGAGTGAGTATGTGCCCAAGGAATCCCATACAACCGTATAGCGTCTGTAATTGCTTCCTTACTTGAAGACAAGAACAGAAACTGCCAGTTGTACTTTGTTTCTTGGTGACTTATCATATCGAAAATGTGTGACCGATGAAATTCAACGCTCGAGTTCTCCTGTCCGTCAGTAATGATGGCAAAAATGACTCGACTAGGCCGACACCGTTCAGGCATTTCTGCAAGGCGATGGCCGACCGAAATAATAGTCCGACCTATTGCATCGAGTAATGCAGTCGAGCCTCGTGGTTGATAAGACCCAACAGTTAGAAGCGGAACCACTTCAATAGGCTTAAAATCATAAAGCATTTCAAACTCGTGGTCGAACTGTACAAAGGTCACGGTCGCTTTTCCGCGAATGATCTTTTGCTCATTAATGAAGTTATTGAAACCTTTAACCGCATCACTCTTGACCGGCCACATCGACCCTGAACGATCGAGTACTACAACTAAATGAGTGTAATTTGGATCCATTCATAACTCCTTTCTATCCAACCTTTATCCAAAAGCAAGAAAACAAACCAAGTGAAAGGGTGTAAACACGAATTATTACCCAATCAAAACCTTCCAGTGCTACCAACCCCATTTTCACCTCTTGCGTGCTCAGGCAGGAAGTCTACTACTTCTATTGACTCGCCGACTGGTACTGGAATAGGAACAAGTTGTACAACCCGTTCACCTTTCTTAATAGAGAGGACTTCGTCCCCAACGTTGGTGATAAACGGTTGCACAAGACCACGATACCCTGTATCGTAAATGGATTGGCATAGTAACCCTTTCGATCGCCATGAACTACGAGGCACAATGTGACCGTGCCAACCTTCAGGAATAGCAATTTTAATACCACAATCTAATTTAACTGTTTGACCTGGTGAAAGGGTATAATCCTGAGCGGAAAACAGATCATACCCTGCGTCATCGTGGTGCTTCTTAAACGGAGCAGCCGAATGAGGATATACAAGCTGTACAAGTAGTTTGAACTGGCTCATTATTTGTTTCCACCTCATCACCACATAAATTAAAGTATAGAGTGTAGAGACCCATTAGAGTTAGATCACGACCTCCTCAATTCTCTTGATCAAAGCGTCGCGACCTTGATCCAATAATTTCATTATATCAAACAATTTCTCACTCCAACCTGCGAGAGCATACACGTTCTCCTCGGGAAATTGCAGTGTGCCATAACCTTGTAAGTCGAAACTAAACATTTTAGGTTCACATTGAAAACGCGTGCAATATTTCTTGAATTCTCGTTTTAAGTCATTACCTATCCACGCCTGCATGTCAGACAAGACAAAGATTCTGTCGTAGGCTTTGTTAAGAGCCCTAAAGATACACCTAAAATCGGTGCCATCCCACTTTGCGTGTTTCCTGATAAAGTTAATCGACCTAAAAATGTCCTCTTCGGGGTCAAGCTTCAAGTGCTTAGCGTCTTCCGAGAAAATCAGGAGGTCAGCGTTACTAGAATGAGTCAACGCAACCGCGAACATCGATCCAATATCGAAAGGCTTCCCAGACATGGAACCAGAACAGTCGAGGGCTACTAGACTCTCTCCTGGAAATGTCGGGACGTTTGACATAGAGATGCTCGCGGCGACGGAGATAGCGCTTTTAATCTCGTTTAAGATTCCTCGGTCTGTCAGACATTCCTCTAACTTTTTATATGCGGTGTGGAACCTAAAAGGTAGGACTAATGAACTAGAAATTAGTTCCTTATTGACCAACATCGTGAGAGCATCATTCAGAACCTCAGGAGCTTGTTCGTAAATGTTCCGCAAGTTACGCAACAACGCGAAATAGCCCAATCTACCAGTTCGGATTAACTCTCTCCATGTTACCGCTTTAAGTGCTCGTTTTTCCTCTTCAGTAGACGACTGTTGTCCTACCCGAGTCATCATCGATTCCCAAGTACTTGCCGAACGCAATTTTCCAACGACTAGAGCCTTTAGAGCTTGTCCATTCCTCTCATTGGGTTTGGGTCGCACTAAGTTGACTACATCAACGAGCGAAACTTGATGCTTTTCACCACGATATTTTGCTAACTGGTAGGAATCGAATTTGTCGAAGGCTTGTGCCAAACCCTTCTTTAAGGCATTAGGAATCGGCCTTCTGTACTTCCTCAAATAGTATGACATAATTTCTGACATGTCATCGGGGCGGCGTACAACAAGATTGAAAAATCTTTTTGCCCATTCTTGCCCTTTACCTCTAACTAAGAACGCGACCTCACCAGCAAGAACGTGAGACACAGTACGCATCCCAAATTCGTTTCGTGCGAAGACCGCGACCTTAGCCACAAACAGTGGATCATCAACCTTGTAAATGAGATCCACGAGACTTGCAAGGCTCTCCGTTGAAGACCGATAATACTGGTCTTCAACGAATGAGGTTAACGCTTGAGATGCTAGTGCTAACTTAGGCGAAACCGTGTAGGCTTGCCCACCAGCAAGATTTGTAGTCACGAACTTCTTCTTAAACTTTAAGTTGAATCTCGACATGTCACTGACTCCTTAACCGCAACTTTTCGAAACCAAGTTGCTCGATTACACCAGCATGCTTCGCGAGGATATCATTAATAATTTCCAGCGCACATTGTAATAACGAACTCAAATATTTTGTAGATTTATAACGGAAGCTGTGAGAGCCCATCTCAGCTTGAGAGATTAATTCTTGGACGTAGTTATGTAATTCAAGGGCAGCACGAAGCATGTACTGGTTCCCTAAATACTCCACTTCCTCGACCAGCTTCTTGACACATTGTAAAGTGTCGGCCATCGCAACAATAAATCCTTCTTTGCCCTCCTTTTTAGCAGAAGCCCACAACCCAGGGATCCAAGGGAGATCCAACTGCGTGGCTAACAACTCCATGGAAGTTTTGCTTACTTCCTCTAAAAGGCTTCTAAGCTTTGGGTGGAAATATTTGACGGTTCGAGGAATATCCGCGGATAGAACCTCATCAAAATCATGTACTAAAGCGAACGTCAATGCTTTACCGAGGTCAAGGTTCTCTCCATTCGCGATGCATTTTTCACCTATCACTAAGGTCAACACACAAACCTGGAAGGTGTGGTCGCTGACTGATTCAGGCTTAATAAGATATAAACCCGAGTACCTATTTATTGCACCAGCTTGAAGGACAGGAGAAAAAATTAGGCTTTTGAAGTCGGACACGTTCTGCCTTACTCAGCGTATCTAGCGTCGGGAGAAACCCGCGATGACTCGTTTCGCCACAAATCGAAGTAAGTCATAGCTCACTACCCAACTACTTGGTATGAATAGATTGAACGATTAAATAGGTGGGAGAAAAAACCGGAAAGGTTTAACCCGGCCGTGGGTTTCCAAACGAAAAAAGAAAAACCAAGGAGCAGCCTTAACCCTTTCCATTACTTCCCACCATGTTTCCCAAAAATTAAAATTCCGGAGAAAACAAAGAGCGTCACGGCTTCTGCCGCTAGAGTCTTTTGTTTTAAGCAGTGACTCATTATCATCTGCTCGCGTGGGCTTTTCAGCCACGCAGTCGGCCAAACCTAATGGTAACGGTTTGGCAAGTACTGTCTCCATGATAGATCGAAGTAACGCTCTTTTCACTACCGGAATTGTGTTCATGGGTTAACCCAAAACTCTGAAGCTAGTGGCACCCTAACCCAATTATTGATGTCAGCCTTCCTATTACTAGTCAACTCCTTTACTAAAACGTCCTTCCTGATACGCATTGTCACACTTTTGTCTGGCTGATAATCCACTAACAGTAATAAAGTACCATCGGGAAGGTACTTAATTCGTAGCTGCGGTTGATACTGTAACATCGATTAATAGTTAAAAGCGAAAAAACTTTATCAGATATTTCATTACTATTGCTCATACGCTGTTAAAATTGTACTGCATTCGTCAGGAAGCAACGTCAATATTTACCCTGGTGAAATTTCGCCCTTTCTGACTAATTCATCACATATCTCCACGATCAACCCATAATCTAAAGCAAGGTCCTTCATGATGTCGCTTGGAAAAATTTTTTCACCCCGGTGCTCCTCAAAGTAACATTTTATTTCCTCTTTAGCTTGCTCTCGAGGCACATTTCTGATTTTCAGAGACTTTGGCTTTGGCTTTTTCACTCGCATGAAAGTTATCACCTTCCATCACGTCGTTCATTTTCTTTTGTTTTTTATTTTATTATATAATAAGTAATTGCAATAGTCAACACAAAAATTAATGAAACATAAAATTCAAATGTCATGATGTTGAAATAGCTTCAGCGTCAATTAAAAACAAGTGTCTACCTCCCACTATTGATCAAGCTCATAAGTTCCGCCCGCGCGGCTAGACCTCTTTCAGTCACCTCCAAGAATACCCCAGTCAAACTACTAGTAACCATAACAGATTGCTGTTTCTCCACACCCCGACATCTCATACACAGATGCTGAGCTTCGATGACACACGCCGCACCTAAAGGGTCGATCAACTGATTAATCGCCTGGGTCACTTGTTGGCCGATACGTTCTTGAATCTGTAGCCTGCGGGCGTACATATCTAAAATGCGTGCGAGTTTTGAAATGCCAATAATGCGCCCATTAGGAATGTAACCGATGTGTGCTCTCCCTGAAAAACTGAGCAAATGGTGCTCGCACGTCGAGTAAAACTCGACGTTTTTCAAAAGAACGAGCTCATTATATCCATCAGCATCAAAGGTCGTGACCAGGTCTTCAGGATTTAACTTATAACCACCAAACATCTCCTCCCAAGACTGAACGACCCTTCTTGGAGTCTCCAACAATCCTTCTCTATTAGGGTCTTCGCCAATGTAAGACAAAAACTCCCTAATGTATTCCTCCATCCTCGCGTTTGCCATGTTTATCCTCCGATATATGATTCACCGTGCTTAGAAAAAACGTTAATAACTTTTTCGACTGGCCCCCGGAAATATGGAAATTGAGTTATTACAAAAATAGAAGCGTCACGTATCTCCTGCATCTCTCTCAAAACCTGCATCCGCCCTGCGTTGTCAAGGCCGTCAAAGACCTCATCGAGCACTAGAAGATTCGTTTGCCACCCTGATACAGCTTCAAGCGTCGCTCGAAGCCCGAAACAAATCGACAAACATAACCTACGCGTTTGCCCAGAACTCAATGTTGTTAAGTTTACGTCTTTGCCGTTATAAGATAGACGAGCGCTGATTCTCGAGGCATCTTTAGGTGGAAATTCAAACACAACACTGACACCCTCGTGCCATAATCGATGAAGCCACTTGTTAGTATTTACAGTCAATAAATCTAGTGTTTGAGTCAATGCATACGCGATTACTCCTCTCGGGCCAAAACCATCTAGCCAATATTTTAAGGAGTCCAAATAACTTTGCGTTGTTTGCAAAAAGTACTGAGATTCCATCAATTTCAGGTTTAGGTCGCGTGTTGTTGCGTCGATTTGGTCACACGTCGCATGCAGTTTACTGGTTGTAGAGTGCAAGCTACGCAACTCTTGGTTGATAGCTGCGCTTCTCTTGACGAGGTACTCTCTCTTTTGCTCCAATTCGTGAATGTTAGATACAACCCGATTTTGTTTCTCGATTAACTCTTGTAACCCTGCATTGGCTCTTTCGAACGCTTCTCCAACATCTTTAAGGTCGTCAAGTTGCTTTTTATATTCCTTTTTATAATCCACAACACATTCTGCGGCCTCATTCATCTTTTTCGAATGCATTTCTGGGGGAACGGGTTGTTCACATTCAGGACACACAGAGGGGAAATTCTTCCATTTTTCGTAGTTTTTTGTTGCTAACTCCAAATTAGCGCGCAACTCAAAGACCTTGCTTTGTGCCTCGTCCTTTTTAGCCCGTGCATTTTTGCAGAGATCGTGTGCGTCTTCAATACTTGCTGCGATGTTTTGTACGAGATCCCTCCGACTCAACAAATCATGATCGATTTCTTCAATCTCGTTGTAATTGTTTTGCAAATCACTTTCAAGAACATTGACCCTATCTGTTATAGTTTGTAGTTGCTCCTTAATACTTTCAGTTGATGGTAACGTTTGTAAGGTTTGTTGGTAAGAAGCTTCATCCCTGACCAGCTGGTCTTTAAAACCACTAAAAGTCGAAAAGACGTCCTTCACTCGTTCACGCGCAACCCCAAACTGCTTCAACTGAGGCAGAACGTCGATTAAAATTTGTTTTCTCTTGGAGTCAGTTTCAAATGAAAATGAATTTTTCATGGAGGTTTCGGTAATAAACACAAGTTGCGAAAACAAGTCGAACGAAATCCCCAAGCTCCCTTCAATCAAACGTTGTGTCAATGAGTTGCTTGAGAGAGTCTTTTCCTCGCCTCCTCGAAAAAATCGCACTTTATTTTTAAAGTCGGAATGTTGCCGATATCTTAAAACACTGTAACTTTCTTCACCGATTGTATAACAAACTTCGACGCTACAATCCTCCTTGCGCGACCAGCAAACAACATCATCTCCTGATACATCGCGTCCGCTAAGGTGAGGAAATTTTCCAAATAATGCCCACGCAATAGCTAAAAAAAGCGAAGACTTGCCCGCACCGTTTGACTCGATCGAGTCAAGGTCTCCCTCAAGCTTGCCTTGTACCAAACACACGCCGCCTTCATCAAGGCGAATTGTAAAGTCTTCAAATGAACGAAAATTTCGCGCGTGAACCTGATTGAAAATAACCCTCATTCACTGTCCTCGAGGAAGCTTGATCCCAACGCTTCAATGTCAGGATCTAACTTTTGTTGTCGTGCGAATTGGGTAATTAATTCGTCGATGTTACTTTCACATGCAACGTGAGGAGCATTCCCTTCATGCGCCACATGTTTAAAAACCCAAGAAGACGCACCTTTCTCTTGTAAAACTTTGACTATTAATTCTAGATTGTCTCCAGAAGACAAGGCTATTTTGACGTTTTTATCTTTTAAGTCCTTGCCTTTAATATCCTCAAAAGTTCCTTCAACAAAACGCTCCGCAATTGGAGATAACATCATTTTTAACTCGCTACCACCTTCCCACAACCACATGAACTTTTCTTGCCCAGCTTCTGCAAACGAGTGCTGCCACGGTGATCCAACATTTATAACGGTTGTCTCCCTCCACGTCAAAATCTGGGGTTTATGTAGGTGTCCGTTAAACACGAGACGAAATCTTTCAAGGTGCTCGAACTTAATGGAGGATTTAGCTGGTACATGCTCGTTCAGGCGTAAAGAGTGTATCATTTGATGCATGAATAATGCTTCGCCCTTAAATTCAGGAGTCTCTGTTATTTCCAGAAAAATCCTTTCGGGAAGTGATGGCATAAACCACATATTGTTGAAAGTTTGAGGCGTCTCGATAATAAGGTCAGCGTAATTCCTAAACGCTCGAATGGTCGATATGGGTTTTTCGAAAAACACCTGATCATGATTGCCTGACAACAAAATGGTCTTAAAATTTATTGGATGATCAAAAAAGTCAAGGACTTCCAATAAACATTCCCACTTCACAGAATCAGGAGAGTCAAAAATATCGCCGATTACTACCAACGTGCCTCCTTTTAGGAAGTCCGTAACAAAACCGGCCCATTCACGAAACGTTTCCAAATTACGTGGTGTGACGTGTAAGTCACCCGTAATTAAAAATGGGAAAGCAAACAAAATCACTCCTTAAAAACATTAAACAAAACAAGGAGAAGGTCTTCTCCTTGTTTTTGTTCTTTGATAGGTTACATATAGACGTACACCTTACTTGCGTCTATACCCTCTCCTCATAGCCTGTTTAACTAAAGTGTCGGTCTTAGGCTCAATTGTCTGTGTTACAGTTGTAGACAGCTGGCGCACTTGTGCCTCATCTGGACAAGCTCGTGCCGCTAGAGCAAGACCAAAACTCAATGACACGTTAACAACGTTCAGCATCGCGATGACTTCTTCATCACTAAACCCGCTATTAACCATGTCATTCAGTTCTGATGCTCTTGCTTGCAACGCAACGATAGAACTGTTCAACAAGTCCGAAACAACGCCAGGGTTCTTACAATACACACTACACCCCACTAGCCCGGCTAAAGATAGGGACAGCACCAGCAACCCAACAACAATTTTTTTGAACATATACTGTTCCTCCTTGTTTTTTATAATTGCTTAAACGCTTGACGCTTCAACCGCCTCTAAGCAAGCTTGTACTGCGTTAGTGATGTCATTCTTGCTCGGTGCGATTAAATCAGTCATATGTGGGCTAAAATCACCAAACTTGGGCGGTAGTTGCCACGGATGGCAAACTAAAGTCGGTTTCTGTAAATAAAGTGATAAACACGCGATGGATGAATGGATGCAAACGACGAGTTTGCAATTCATCATCGCCTTGGCGACATCAAGGAAGGGGCGTCCTCTTAGATCGACACTGTTCGAGATATAAAACTCCCCAGGAAGTCCAACGGTGTAAATTTTTCTGCCGAACACTGACCAATCGACGTGCTTCATCGAAGCAACTTTTTTCCAAATGTTTCTTGTCTCGGGGTGAACGACAAGAGCATTCTCGGGCGTGTCAATTAATTTAGAGCTATTCATCAAGAACAACAACTCTTTAGGATACCTAAATCCATTCTCCCAAGTCAAGTCATAATCGCTGAATGAGAGGTCTGCTTCAATGGCGTTGAACTGGTCTAAATAATTATTGAAAAAAGCTTTGCGAGCGTTAAGATCCTGCGGTGTTGTTAGGTCCTTTTTTATAATTATTTCAAGCGGATAGAAGTGTGTTAAAAACTGTGCGACTGTCTCTGAAAACGTGCCTGTAATCCAATAAATTTTATTGACTCCCTCTTCCAGGATGAGTTTATTGAAAAAGGGGATCATGTGGAATGCGTCCCCATATAGTAAACCACCAAGAATCACTTTCGCTGTCTTGCCTCTCGTAGAAACTGATTCCAAAGCGGGTTCTTTTTTATCCTCTTCTAGCTCAACAACATCATGCTGGACGATGTCGGTGGGTGGAAAGTCTGCGTTTGTCGAGACTGTCTCAGGCTCTGGTCCCCAATTGAAATTGCGTCCCAAAAGCTTTGAAAGCTCGACGTTGTATGGACGGAAAAAGTCGTACAGTCGTTTCTCGATATCAGGATTGATTGGTTGAGGGATATTCCATGTATTCTCATGTCCGAAAGTGTGGATCGCGTCCCACCAATGCTCAATCGGAGAAAAATTATACCTTGACACATTGATAAAATCGCAGACTTGATCCAGCACCTTCTGTGGATCATCAAAGAAGTCCTCGCTCTTTATGATGAGAAACTGTTCGAGCGGGAACCATTGTAACCAATGCTTAAGGTACACAACATACTTCCCACGCTCCAAGTATGAGTAAAGCTGGTAATTTCGACTTTTAGATGGTTGGTCAAATGATGCTGGGTCGAGTCTGCCCGACATTCTCTCGGGCTCAAGCTCGACAGCTTCTTCGAATGTGCTAACTGTCTCATCGCCACCTTTAACAACCATCCAAAAGTTTTCATAGGCGCGCTTCACAGGGTCACAAAACATCGCAATAAACTTTTGTTGCGGATTTATGTGCCAAATTCGTTCAGCCGCTTTTAAGTGACTGATATGATCTATGGACCCATCGATGTTGAAAGTGCCCTTAGGATGCTTATACGTGCCCCTTATTCTAGGAAGAGTTTCTTCTTCACTTTTCCAATGCCAAGAAAACAAGTGCGATTCCTTGATCAAATCGTGAGGATAAAAACTTGGATGCCTCCTCAAATTATAAAACAGTGAGGACGTGCCTGCACGAGGAGAAGCGATCATGCACGCCTCAGGCAGAAAAATAGTATCTTCCTGCGGTTTGAAAAAATCAGCGTTTTTAGGTTTCATTTTCTTTGCCATTAATCACAGCTCCCGAAGTCCGTATTTTTCCAAATTCTGAATCAGATCAATCCACCTACCCCTGAAATGGGCAAAGGTAGCGTTTTGTTCAATCCACTCTCTCGGATTGAATCGATCTCGAGTTTCCCACACCTCTCTTATTGCTTCTACAAATTGATCCAAATCCGCATAATAAGGTACTACTCGACCAACAGTTTCACTACCAACATCACTCTCAAAAAGTCCAACGTTAGTTACTACCATCGGTAGGTTACAACTCATCGCCTCAAGACACGCATATGCATTACCTTCAGAGCAGCTGATATGAATGAACATGTCGGCGCGCTGGAACTTGGCGGGTTCCTCACCTATTTCAGCATTTAAAAATTCAAACTGGAACTCGGGTAAACGCTTCGCAATCTCTCTTACTTTGAAATCCCCTTTTCGCCACTCATTAGCAACATGTACTATGATTGGCTTTGCGTTATTGTTTTTCTTAGGGGTAAACACGTCGTGGTCGATCCCATGAAGCAGAATCGGAGCGTCATCACGTCCATGATAATCCACTAATTCCCTCTTCGCTCCTGTTGAACAAGCAACAGGTAAAACGTTGGGTTTCCCTTTTACAGCAGGACGTTTCTCTCTACCAGGAATTCCCCACATTCTAACTTGTGACTCTTCATAAGGAGGATCAGGATGGTCTCTCGGTTCAGGAATCCATTGCCACCTCTGCCACACAGCAACCCAAGTACCATGACAAACTGATATAATGGGAGACCTATCAGGAATGTTAAGGCCGTGACCACCATCAACAATAAACAAAGTTTTAGGAAGATAAGCACCTCGATATTCATGATCAACCAACAATTGGGCACCCACCGCTCTCTCGAGGTACATTGAGTATTTCTCCACACCGCCCTTATAACCGTCCCTACGACGGTGAGCGCTGATATGAATAATTCTTTCTGGATTCACGCTAAACTCCGGATGCGACAGACTAGGTTAAGCCCTGTCGTCCTGCCATTCGACAGCTTGAAATGCGCCGCATTCAACACAAACAAAACCACTCCTGGTGATGAAAAACTGAACACACCCGCAATTGCATTCCCACATCTCGATAAACTCGGCACCAAAATCAACAGGATTCAGGTTTGCTTTGCGTCGCTTTGAGAGATCGATGACTTTCCCGCCACCGTTTTGATTCTTCATAATAGTTGGCCTTTAGACGTACTACGGAAAACGTACTCAAGCTGCCATTCCTTCCAAATTCAGCTCATCAATTCTATCTCTATATTTTTCATAACAACGCCGTAAATTCCTATCATGTAGCTCCCAATCTATAGGACCCGTAGCGGCCGAATTGTGAACACAAAGCCCACCAAGAACCGCGAGGCGATACCCATGAGCTTTCATGTCCAAACTGAGCATCAGCTCTTCATGCCATCGGAACCCGAACGCTTCGTCATAATACAATCCTATATTACGAAACGCTAGAAAAAATCCTGTAAGGTAATCAACATAACCTCCACGGTTACAATGCACATGTGAATGTATATCCATCCACTGTTTGATAAGACCACCCTGTTGTCCGATCATTCCCACTTTAGGTTCAGCGTCGAAGAAATCTATACACCTTTGATACCATCCAGGGAAGACGATCACATCATCATCAATCTGAAAAATAAATTCACTAGTAGCTCGCTTAAAAGCAACGTTTCGTGCAACAACACCAATGTTTTTCTCCATATGAATTGGTGTTACATTGAATGGTTTTGTATCGAGCCATTCCTTTGTACCATCACTTGACGCATTATTGACTACCAGAATGTCGCAAGAAGTTGGTAAACTTTTCGAAATAGCTTCTAAACACGCTCTTAGTCTGTTCAATCGATTGTACGTCAGTACAACTACCGTCGCGCGGTTGGACATTGTCTTCTTCTCCTTGCTCGAGTTCTTTTACTTTCACAACCACAATTGAACCATATCTACCTTCAATCTCATAATAAAGATTATCCTTGCAAAAATCGTAAACGACCCGTATCGGTCCCTCAAACCTGATAGAGCCGCGGATTAAATCCATGCAATCATGAAACGCAATCCTTCCACCTGGAACTACTTTATCACACCAATTGAGATAGTCATTCCTACAAGCATCGTAAGCATGATCACCATCTATAAAAAGCAGCTCTACATCCAAATCGAACTCTTTAGCAGCCTCTTTTGAACTCATTTTACTGGGCTTCACGAAGTCGGAGACACCGCATGTTTGCAAATTGGAAACGAGTTTGTCAAATACATCTACTCCTTCCATAAATGCCCCGCCACTATAATCATCAAAAGTGAAGACTGGTATTTTGGGCCCACTTATAGAACCTAGAGCAAGTGCAACTGTTGATTTTCCATAATATGACCCAATTTCAACGATTGCTCTATTTCCACTCCTACACAATGAAGCGAGATAGGCTAAGAAATTATCTTCATCATTAAATAAACAACCTTGAACGAGGGAAGTTGTTTCAACCACGTTCAAGGACTTTTCGTAATTTATTTTTGGAATGTGCTGACAGAAATCGCAGACAGCGGGGTCTATAATTGCGCAACTAGTTGTGCATTCAGGTACGGTCATTGCTTGCTCTCCTTCTACCTCACTTTCTTCAAATATCCATTTGGATTAAATGTGGCAAAAAACTTTTCACGCGAATGATCAATAACAAAATCAGGGTGCGATTGAATCCACTCTTCGATTGCTTCAAATGGTCCAGGTCCATAATCGGGTTCTACAGGATGCCCATTGACATTAGAGTCTTCAACGATCAAGTAACTATTCACCGTAACAATCGGACTCCATAAGTTCATCTCTTTCAGTACATGATCTTTCTTGTGATCTGTATCCAAATCAACTAATACCCTCAACTTCAATTGTGTGACTTCCTGCTTGACACGTTCGACAATTGCAGGGTCGATGGACGATCCTTTAATATAGGTAATACGCGGATGTTTAGGCCTATTTGTGACTACATCGCTTGTAATATTGTAATCACTGTTAGTATCAATAGAGTAAACCTTCCCGTGTCCGAGTAGATCCAACATGTGTGCGAAGAACAAAGTACTGCCGCCATGAGCAGTGCCCGCCTCTACAATTAGGTCGGGTTTAATCTCAAAGATAATCTCTTGGAATATCCACATGTCTAATGGACACTTCCAAGTTTGATAGCCAAACCAAGAGGTACCCGATCTCTCACCCCAAGTTTGGTCCGCGCTATCATAAAACAGTTTAACAAACTCGGCCGCAACAGGATGCATCGTTTTTCCTCCTTCAGTGAATGCTCCCTCTTATCCCTCAAACTGGGATGTATCAATCCATTTTTGGCTTATCACCGTCCACCAATCTTCAGCTAAGCCCGTTAAAACATATTTGAATGGCAACCATCCATAGCCCTTATCGCCCCATTTAGTGCCCCAAGAATTTCTAATAAGAAGCGCCCCAGTTTGTTTATTACCATCGCGTGTATTCACAATCTCTTTTGCCATATCATAACCAACAGCCATCACTGCATGTCCTCCGACAACATCTTCCTTTGGCGCGGGAAATGGTATTTCACCGTTCGCTTCAGCATCATCGAGGCAAGTATAACAAGTAAAACCGAAAATCGAAGGAAAGCCGGCTCTTAAATATGCAAGAACAAGATTAAGGGTCTTACTTGAATCTTGACCTGCGGGATCAAGGCGAAGATACCTTATCGTTTTAAAATTATCTGCAAACGCATAACAAAATGCTGGTGGCTCCTCGTCGAAATTCTGAGTATTATAAGGCCAGTATTCTTCGGGAGGAACTCCAAACATCACCATCGCACCCATCGTAGCCCTAAGTGAAGCGCCAGTATCACCGCTTAACTTAAGAAGCTTGCGAGTGACCTTATAAAGAAATAGTCGAGACATATCGATGTGCTTTTGGGCGTTTGTTGCACGACGTTCATGAAACTCAACTATTCCAACACCCGCGTTGGCAGTACAAGAACCAATCTCTCCTTGGTCTTCGATGGGTGAGCACCATTTTCTCAAATCAACAGATTCTGGGACATGATGTGAAGACAATGAAATACCAGCTTTTTGTAAAAGGGGTTTTACTTCAGGTGAATTGGAGGTGTAATCACGAATATCTTTGAAATCTGGAATCCAACCAAGGGAATACTTAAACATGAAGTGCTCCTTATTTGACGTAGTTAATGCAAGATTAATGGACGTGAATCAAAAAATAGTGTGGGAATTGCGAAATACCTCCCGTTGAGAAACACAAACTGATCGCAATGTTCGAGCGGGTCATCTGCCTCTTCATACTTATCAAGTGTGATTGGAACCCCGCCTTTAAGCAAAACAAAATGTGTTGGTTTGTTTTTACAGTATCTTTCCCCCAATTTTTGCTCCTTCCAATAATTCATCGAAAGTAAAAATTTTTGTTAAAGGTGCAGACAACGCGGCTTGTCCATTCGAGCGATCAACAAGAGCAAGGAATTGCACAATTGATACGTGCGGATACTTTTCTTTAATAGCTCGTTCAGCAAACCTCATTGTCGAACCTGAAGTAATAACGTCATCAACAATAGCTACTTTACTACTTGGGCAGATTATAGGTCCTTCAACGCTTCTAACCAATCCATACTTCTTGACAAACGGGCGTATAATCAAACCACCTAGTCCTTCTTTACAGCCTGCAGGACATGCCGCGACCATACTTGAAACTACTATACAACCACTAGTTTCGACGCCAGCGATTACGTTAACCCCAGGAAATAACGCAGACAGCAATAAGAAGGATGCGTAGTGCGCGGTGCGCACATCAAGGAATACAGGGCGGCAATCAATGTAGTAATTCGATTCGACGCCCGAATGAAGTTCAAAGTTATCGAAGTAAATAAAATTTTGCAGCGTGGTCTTAATGAAGTCGCGTGTCATTACGAAATTCCTGCCCACGCTTTCGCGACGTCATAATCACTTGAGTATACATGAATGTCCCAACAACGCCAAGTACACGGACCTAATACAAAGTTGGCATTTTTTGGAAGCCATGGAAACGGGGAAAGAGACGCCATCAGATCATAGATGACTTCTTTAACCAGTTGAAATCCTCCCATATTTTCAGGCCATCCGTTTAGTGCATCCCAAGATCTGTAAGTAATATGATGGGTTAAATAGAAGTCCCCTAACCACGGGATGATCTGTAACGAGTAGTTAACTAAACACGGGGTTGTAATCCTTTTAGACTCGTCTTTAATCCATCCAGTACCCTGACATAATGGACATTCCGCCAATGGGCTTTTATTTTTATTGCCATTACAACATAGCATGAACGGACACACTGTTCGATAATCAACGTCGTATTGTTTGGCATCAAATGGATCACCGATGCGAATACATCCATGTGCATGACCTGGACCATTAACGGCAAGATAATTAGCGACCCATTCAATCATTGGGGCTAACCATTTACCATAAACATAATGAGCTTTACTACCAGGAGGACCGTCTTCACGAATCAGATAATCAGCGAAATACTCCTCTATTTTAGAAACTGATGTTGGAGAGGGAAGTCCTTCTTTAGGCAGGGGGCACAATGGGCGATGATGAGGATATTCAATCCAGCCAATGCCATCAATGGACTTCCGACATTCACCAGCTCGAGATCCTTCAGTTACTAGATACTCCCTGCCCTGAGTCATGATCGTTCTCAGTAAATGAAACCAACCTTCAGGCAGATCTCGACTATCTTCCACGTAAATTGGCTTGTTCTTCATAAACTTTCCTAACGTCTTTTTCCTTTTCCAGGAGTGTTCTTGCTTAACTTACGTTTCTGTTTTTCTTTCTTAACCTGCTTTTTACTCTTTTTCTTCTTTTTCCCCATATTCACCACCACAAAGCGGGCAACGGTTGACGCGAAGGAGTGAGCGAAACGGAAACAGACCGTATTTGCCCGCCGCTAATTTAACCCAAACTTTTCCATCTGGGATATCATATGGTCTATCGGTCAGCGCCTCAGGTTGTAAAGTCGGGAATGGCGATACATGATATGTTAAGTTAAAGCTTGGCAACTCAAGAGTCCACCCATCAGGAATTTGCACTACTTTCACTTCCGTTCTCCACTTCTCTTAACCGCCAATCATTACATCCTTCGCAGGCGGGGTATAAACAAGTGTATTTACGCCGCAACTCGCAAAAGAATGGGCTTGTCCAAACTCTGTGGACGCCTCTATCACAAAGAAAGCCGCCGACGGGTAATTCATCTGGTTCTGGAAAAACGTTGTTGCGCGTAATGTAATCAAGATGACCCCATTGAAGTCTGTTCAAATGGGTTCTAAGTACTTCTGTGGGGTATGATTCAAGAGGCTTTTCACACTCTCGAGTTACTCCATTATCCACATAAATTTGATTGATTCGTTCAATCAAATGTTTTGTTTCGTCATCAACTTCAATGGAGGGCGTGATTATGACCTTCTTGGCTTTTTTGGCTTTCTTTACTTTTTTGTCTTTCTTATCCCTCTGTACTTTTTCTTTTTTAACCTGTTTAACCTCCACAGCTTTATTTTCTTCTTTTTTGTGACCACGTTGCCGTGATTCCTTCTTCGCTAAAGAGAAAATTGTCTTTAAAGCTTCCTTATAGTCCATTACAAACCCCTGTAAACAAACGTCCTAAGGAATGTAAAAAATTCCTCGAGGTCCATGACCACTATAGGGTCGATTCTTGAGGCCTTCTTACTCGCAGCTCTTTTTAACACCAGCATCCAGAACGTATTTTCGAGCTTATTAGCTTTCGCTTGATCGATGTACTCTTTTATAGACCATGTTTCGTGGTTTTTGCACTCGATGCTAAACGGAAAGAGCTCCCTCACATGACCAAGCAATCGAATATCTACACCTGGCTGACTAGAACCGCGTGACTCGATTAACTCGTCTTTACCCCAAGGAACATGAAGCAACTCGCTTATCTTACGACAAACAAGTTCTTGTAACGCGTTTCCTTTACGGACTTTTCCTCGGTGCGTTTGAGGTCCACTGTGCTTCTTGGGTGGTTGCTTCTTCACCATACAAGAGCAGCGTCCTCGTTGCTATACATTAGAACGAAAATCGAGGAGTTTCAATTGGGACTCTATGCCTCACAACGTAGTCTACCACACTCATGTCAGGATTAACTACTCCTGTTAGACCCAACCAAAAGAACACACAAAATAAAATGAGGAACACAAAACACGAAATTACACCTACTGAAGTCAACCAAGACCTTATGCTAGCAGGAGTTTCCTTCACTCCACGAAGTGTGATATAAATTCCACCCGCAACACCTAAGGCTGCGAAAACCGCGATCATTAAACAGATTGATCCGTTTAAGATCGAGGACCATCTCAACGCTTCAAGGACATCTGGTTGTGTTAACATGTTGCACCATAATAAGTTGCTCGGTTATTTGCGGTCTCTGAAACAGTGACCGATTTGACCCTTCCCGGAAATGCGTGTTGAAGTTCATTAAACAAGGTGCGGGCCATTACTTCCGCGGTAGGGGGTTCTTCAAATGTATATACTCGCTGCTCATGCAGCTGTAGGACTGACGTTAGTGGGTCCTTCTCTTGCAATAGAATCGCATGATCCCATTGATTGAGAACCACGTTCATCGCTTCCTTAAGTAATCCGAAATCATCGACCATCCCTTGATCATCAAGAGTCGCGGACATAATCTCAGCTTCAGCTACTCCAGAATGACCGTGCACAAACCTACAGTTGGCAGGATGACCCAATAGTCTGTGCGCGTACTCGAACGCTTGTTTTCTCCTTATTGTGTACATAATTTCCTCCAGGCTTAAATTAGATTGTTATGCAATGCGAGGTGCATCAATCAACCCAAATAAAATAATAACCCTCACATCCTTCGGTCAATGAATCGGGCGAACTAGGATGTAGTGTACAAGCGAGGGGTCTATTAGGTTGATCGAAGATTGTGCAAGTTGCGGTGCCATCCTCTTCGATTTTAAGGTGCTTGCACACTACACCCTCTATTCTACTTACTTGAGTGCCTTTTAGGGCAGGTGCCTTGAGTAGGTTAGCTAAATGACAACACCGCCCACATCTCTTACACTCACCCGAGCGAACCCAGGGCACTTTAATCCTTCCACCGTAAATACATTACTGTAAATTTAAGCGCTCTCACTTTTATTCCACAACTTGTCCACATCCGCAAGATTTTGGATGTAAAAAGGTATAACTAGCTCTTGATGTAACAGATCATGACCAACGCTCACGTCAACTGGGAGGAAAAACCCAGATTTTTTATCAATCGGCCTTCGGAGAATTGACCACATAACGGCTATCACTTTGGAAAGTTGGTCATTTGGCGCCTCAACAACAACCGCGTCATGTATTTGCAGGATAACCTTTGCGTTGGGTAGATGCTTCACAAACCACTGAGAGATTCGCCAGAGCGATAAATTTGTCCACATCGCGACACATGACTGAGGTCCAAAATTCAATGCTTCACGAACTACTCTAGCAACGTCTTGCTTATTGCCGAATCGTAGGTCAAAAAAGAAATGGCGTTCAAGGCCAAACCAATTGCGTATCACTCCTTTTTCGGTAGCACTCGCCTTAACTTCTTCCATATAGCGTTGAACTTTTGGAAAGGTCTTAAAGAACAAATCGTTTAAACGTTGCGCTTCAAATTCAGATATACCCAACTGTCTCGCCAATAACGCGGTTGATGACCCATACACCTTTCCGAAAGCAATAAATTTTACTTGCTGCCGCATTTCGGGCGTTACATGCTCTCTATCAACACCAAAAAAGAATGCTGCGTTATTAATATGGATGTCCACTGTAGGATCCAACCATTCATATTGACCTGAGAGAAATCCAAGCCAGCGTAACTCCGCCGCACTGAAATCACATTTAACGAGTGAGTAACCTGGTCTTGCGACGAAAAGCTCCAAGATAATGGATTTTCTAGGTAATGTTTGTAAAGCTGGGTCCGATGCAGATAAACGTCCGGTCTTTTTTATATCAAAATTCGTGTGCACTCTATTGTTAACATCAACATAATGCTGAATGTTTTTGACGTAAGATGTGTGCAGCTTTTCTATTTTCTTTACTTCCAAAAGAGCTTTTATAAACGGGTATCGTTCCGCCATCGATTCCATTAATTCTTTACGAAAACTTGGTTTCCCCTTCTTTGTTCTACCAACGATTGGGATTCCAAGTTTAAGAAACACTTGAGCTAGTTGATCATTGGACCGGTGGTTGAATGCGTAACCTACTGCGTTATGCAAAATTTGTACCTTTGCATTGATTTCCTTCGTCAACTGATCGTCTACCAGGGAAAGCTTGGTTAAGTCTATACCTAAACCTGTTATTGACATTCCCGCGAGAGTCTTTAAAACGGGCACTAAATACTTGAATAAATTATTCTTTCTAGCTGGGTCTTCGAAATGTTTTTTCATTGCACTCCATACACGTACCGTATTTACTGCGTCACAGGCCGAATATGGAATCCATTCATTAAGGTCAACCGAGTCATAATTCATGGTGTAAGGACCAATACCACTCAGGATACTCCCAAGAACGGGTAAACTTTTGGGCATATTCTCATCAATCAAGGTAAAGGCGTACATGACATCTACAACCACGTTTGGAGTATATCCATGCCTTTTCAAGAGAATATAGTCATACAACAGATTAAATATACCACAACGCAAATTAAACTTTTGAAAAACAGGCAGCACATCCTCACGTGACGTAGAGTGCCCAATTCCGTTCAGGAGTTCCTCAGCGCCTAAACTTGTAGTGTAAAACTTGGTCGGACAATGGATTACATAGCCCTTGTCTTCATCACTTTCGAAAGAGAAGCTGATCATGAATAGTTCGGCTGTGTGAGGATTTGTACTTGTCGCTTCTGTGTCAATGAACATCAATTCATCACGATGTTCACTTAAAATTTTTTCGAGTTCGGGAATAGATCGTATGACCTCATACGTCCATGGCCTATATCTTGGTATTCCCTGCAAAAGATTGCGTGCGATCTCAATGTCATTAATTAACAGTGAAGCAAACGGCAAATCGCGTCGCAGCACAAAAGCGGGGTGTATTGAGGGAACTACTTGCAAATGCTGAATGCTCTCGCATTCCAAAACGTGAGAGCGCATCATCATAATTTGAACATCTGTATCAGGAAAGAAGGCGCGGGTAGGTTCTGCACCTAAAGCAAGAACGACTTTGGGATTCACTTTTCGTAATGAGTCCAATAAAGGACCACTAAAGAGAGCGACTTCACTTCGAGATGGAGCTCGATTGTTGGGAAGCTTGCACGGAATCAGGTTACCGACCCAGCACGCATCCCTATCAACGCCAGCAATTTCTAAACATTTATTTAAAACTTGGCCTGAAGGCCCAACAAAACACTGCCCAGCGAGAATTTCGTCCTCAGCTGGCGCGATACCAACAATCGCTAAGCCGCAAAAAGGCTTTGAAGGAAGTTGTGGAGGAACAACAGCGTTTGGTACGCTTTGCACTAGGAGCGATTGTAAATAAGCAAGATGTGGCAAGGAAGTACCTTCCCCATACACTGATTAGAAACTTTCCTTTAGAATTTGCAAACCCTCAATGAACTTACGCTCATCAATTTTATCTTTTTCGAAATCTAGGTAGTCATGTGGCCCTTTTCCAATCGAGTACTTAGATACCCATGACGTGTCCAAAGAACTTACTAAGCCTGCTAAGCCTTTTAGTTCTCTAGGGTCAGGGAGACCTAACAAATGCACCTCCTTACGCCTCACAAACCGCTTAACAGCTTTCAACAACTCAACTCGATTAGGACACGCTACCCTAGGAAGTCCAATGATATCAAAGGGATACCCAAACGAACGAATGATATGAAAACATTTCATTCGTTCTCTATTATCTTGCCCCTGCAACACGATCATAAATTTAATATTGTACTTCCCACGATCAAAATATTTTGCGGGCAATCCTTCATAGAAACGCCGGGTAAGTCTAATGGTTTTTCCCAAATCATTAAGAGCGTCAGGCACAACAACAACGCTCGGTTGCAACTCTATGATTAACCCAATGTATGAA
Source organism: Brevinema andersonii (assembly GCA_020722765.1). Classification (GTDB taxonomy): domain Bacteria; phylum Spirochaetota; class DYKD01; order DYKD01; family DYKD01; genus DYKD01. Next base: position 70,249 of record DYKD01000004.1, read on the forward strand.
TCTAAGTTAATAGATTCCCGTAACTCGTAAGCTGAATTATCGAGATATAACTCGATGTTCTTATCCATACACTGGTAAACAAAATTTCGGTATTCCCAATCGTGCATCAAGTGCGACAACACGAAAAAGTAGTCACAAAACTGGATGCTCCAGCTAAGATTGCTTTTTGGTACTTCAAGCGCAATTTTCGGTAGGTTTTGCATGACGGCCCAATGCCTCCAAGATAAACGCGCCTGCGTCCAGTTCGGGCAAGCGGCTAAATTCTTGAACATTCAAATCTCCAGGGTCTTTCCCTTGCGGCAATTGCTTAATACCGACAGTTCTAAAGGACCCCAAAGATTTGATTGAGCTCATTAACTCTTTTATTTTAACATCAGCATCAAAAGAAAGCACTACTTTTTTGCATGAAATACTTCTAATTATTTGCAATTGCTGTAATGAAATGAATTTCCCAAATATACAAATCCCCGTACTTGGCGCAGACTTAATAACATCAAATACTCCCTCCATTATATAAAGCGTTTCAACTCCAGTACACACACTATCATAATTAAATACAAGCGAAGCTTTTACCACTTTATCACCGACAGCATAATTCAAATACTTAGGTTTAATTAGATCACAAAGAAACCTCACTTGCAGGAACTTAACATCACCCTTGTATATTACTGGCACAACCACTGAAAGAGGTATATCAACAGTCCATCCCAAACTAAAATGTCTTATCGTTTTTTCAGGTACTTCTCGCGTGTTTAATAAATAATCCCAAACTGCAGACTCCATGATACCACTCGGAGGCCACTTCAAAGGATACCACTTCAAACCTTTAGCTTTTGTTTCTTGCCCTACCTTGGGGATTAAAGTGAAAGAGGTCTTAACTAATTTTGGAAACCCATGACCTTTAAACTGACATCGATGACAATAATAAACGCTCTTGCTTGGGTTATAATACAAATGAAATTTAGTGTCCAAGCACATTGGACAATTAAAACGAATCTCACCACTCGCGGTGTGTTTGTATTGTGTTTTCAAAGTCCACCTATACAATTATTCAGAAACCATGAGCTTCCTTCCAAATAGATTTCGCGAAATCCACCTCATATAGAATTGAAATCTTCTTTTGGGTACGACGACTATCTGCGATATATAACCGCCTTAAATCTGGACGGCCGATAACTTCGTTAATGCTGACGACAAAATCAGAACTCCACGATTTACCATAGGACTCTGCGGCATTCTCTGACTCAATGAAGGGTTTCCTCTTACCTAATGCGTTGGATTGGGTAAGAAGTACTCCCGCCCAGTTGTTTTTGCCACAAATTCCACGAAGTTCAACCGCTGCGCTAATCAAACCAAATCTCGCGGTGTTATCGGCACCAACTACAGTACCTCTAAGCAAATCAATGTAGTCGATGATGTACCCATCTACCTTCCTCCCAATTTTTTGCTCGATCTCTAAAATCTCGTTTTCAATCATAGACACTGTAGGCTGTCCAGAAGGGTATTCAACTACATAAACGTTCCCCTGCAGCTCGTTTCTCTTGGACATAATTATATCTCGAATTTCATCTCGATGTTCAGCGTATTGATCAAAATCAAAATTGGCGATGGAGCTATCAACACGTTGCAGAAAAGCGGCACGAGAGATTTCCATAGTGAAATACACCACACATCGGTTATAGAACAGTGCTGCTCGAGCAATCCACGCGGCGAATTGAGTTTTACCTGTTGATTTCAATCCAATGGTGAGCATCGTCTCACCAGGGTAGATACCACCTTTCAAAATTTTATCAAGCGTGTCGAAACCGGTTGGCATAGGATCTCCACGCAATGTTTCATCTCTTTGATCCCAACTCTCCCAAAACGACGCGATCGCCTTTTCTTTAACAGTTGAGGTGGCCCTGGCTTTCTGAAAGAGCTGGAAAATTTCTTCAAATTTTTCGTCCTGGTACAAAGAGACAGCGTCCATCAAAGCAGTTTTCAGGGCAGCGCCTTGTAGTACGTGTTCAAGGTGGTACTCTAAAAATTGAGGAGACGAGACTGGTGGACAGCTTTGAACTAAGTCTAAAACGTGCTTGACGTGAGCTTCTGGTAGGTTGCTATTGACTCGGATAAATTCGGACAACGATTCACGGGTAGGGATCTCGAGGAACTTCGTGTAATAACGTTGTGCCTCTTGCAGCAACAACTGGTTCTCTTTGGATGCTAGCCACTCCCAGCTCAGCCTAGAGAGAATGATGTGACCAAATCTCTCTTCAAAAATAGCACTTATAATCTCTTGTTCAATGACGGGCACGAGTTGGCATCCTCACTTCCTAGCATGTGACGCTAATATTTTCTTAGCAAGATTGCTAGGTTTACTTTGTGCTACTTTGATGTGCTTAATGCTTTGCCATTGGTACTCAACTTCGTTGTGCAACCACTTTAAATTCAGCTCCCATGGCTGCGGAAACCTACCTAAAATCTGAGCGCACCAACGAACGAAGAATCGGAATGGAATTCCGATCTCCTTACAAAAATCTCGAGCGGGATATAAGGTTTGAGGAGATACATTAACAGGGCAAACGTGTTTTTGAAAATAGTCTTTCCACGCGTGCTTCAATTCATAAATTAAAGCATTATCAGAAGTGTCTCCAACATCCCAACCGTTAAACTCGTCAAGTTCGAGAATTGGAGTCAGTTGCATGTGTATTTACAATTGGTGAGATTGTTCTTTCAAAACTTCAGCGCCGTAGAATTGTTCCGCAAATGATGGATCTTCCTTAATCAATTCCAAATATTTTCGCCGACACTCTTCACCAGAATCATAGAACTCGCAAGGGATTCCAAGCAATGTCAACACAACTTCACGATATGTGCACCATGGTACGTAAAAGGCGGCACTACCGTCTAAATACTCCATTAAAAAGTAATCGACGTTGGGGTATGTCCTACAAGCTTCATGACGTCTCTCATAAGCAGAACACAACCCTTCAGCGGAGAGAAGAGTGCACGTAGCTAAGTTAAGTGTACTGATATCGATGCGCTTAGGGATCCACGGGTTAAGAAGAACCGCTGCGTCAGGTGTTAATTTTCGCCAATAACTCAAGTCGGTGCCAGCACTATTAAGGCTTTTACAGCACCAACCTCCACAATTCTTACACTCTCGAACCAAAAACGCTTTAGCTTCCATCTGGCTGTATCCAAAAATCCCATTCAATTAAATTTTCACAAAGGAGTCCTTTTTTCATTTTCAAATCTGATATTGGCATCCCTAAGCAACGGACTCGATCATCACAAGTGCTGCACTTCTCACGATTAAATCGTACAACAAATTTTAACTTACATCCAATACAAGTCTTGAACCAACAATTTAGCTCACGTCGTGTATAATCCGTAAAAGTTATAGAGTAACGCCAACCACATCTAGTACATTCTGCCCAATAAATGGTGCACGTTTTCGCGGTTTGATCCTTCTCCGAATCAACAACCACAGATTCCCTCTGACTGCTTTTTACAAACTCAACTATCTACTGGGAAAAATTCGGGTAAAATGCGTGCGATACCTCTCTCATTAACGGTCAAATGAACGATCCAGAAACCCAGTGACGCAGATATTCTCCTACCGCGCATAAAAGGCGTTTGTCTTTGCATACATCCCGCTTGTATACAAAGGACATTTCTATAGTACAACATCTCGGCCTTATGATAGTGACCCATAATCAACATATCAGGCCTATCTTGGTTCGCGAGCTCAGAGAGATATCTCTGTGGGCGGTACGATACTGCAAAGCACGAACGGTCTTCGCCGTGGAAAAGTCTCACGACCGCCTTATTGTTAGATTCAGGGTCCCCTAACGTGATATCTGCTTCCATGTGTCCCAAATATTCCAGATCTTTACGTTGCGCGCTGATCTTTCGTCCAGTGTTATTGCCAGCGCTCTTCCAAAAGGAACGGTCGTGATTCCCATCAATAAACATAGTCCTAATTTTTTCACGATACGGATAATGCTCAACACAATAATCAACTTGAGCATCAGCACCAACACGAATCAGCTCAAACTCTTGACCTCTATATATTTTATGACCATCAAGTAAATCACCGGCATGCAACACAATCTCAATCCCTCTAGAATCAAATGTGTCGTAAGCAATTTCAAGCAAACCTAAATCGCAATACATAGAACCTAAATGGGTGTCAGATATAATGCCAAAACTAATTTCGTCACCCACAAGGTTCAGGGAAGGTGTTCGAAGCTGTCTAACAAGATCTTCGACTTGGCGCTGTAGGATACGAATATCGGCATTCTGCTGTATTTGATGGATGGCTTCAATGGACTTAGCCCAAGACCCACAAATTTTAGAAACAGTTGTTCGAGATGGCTTATTCTCAATTTTTAAATTATCATACGCGTACGAACTCGTGATGTCATAATCGTTGACTATTTGTGCAAATCTATCCAAAACTTCACGATCTGAACTCTTCATCAATACATGTGCTCTCCTTTAAAGGCTGACCGCTGCTTTATGTTTATTTTGACTCCAAATCTATATACTTAAGCGTTGCAAATAATCACGCTACTTTTAATTCCTTAATAGTGAAACCCATCTTCTTGTAAAGTTTAAGGCGCTCTCTTGCATGCCTAGCCAGACTGCTATGGCATGAATCAAAAAAGTCGAATACACGACATTTCGTTTTTCCTTCAAAGGGCCTCATACCTCTACCAACCCTTTGAATTAACAAGCGCGGGGCTTTGTATCCAGCCGCATTAATAACGTTTTGGACTCTTTCAATGTCAACACCCTCATCATAAATTGACGAAGCGATTAAAATTGGCAATTCACCATTCTCAAACTTTTCCTTCACTTCAAGACGTTGAGTTGATGTTCCATGTATAAAATCAGACTTTAAATCCATTAAACGTTTTTGCAACAAAGTACCATGAGCCTTGCGCCACACTAAAATTAAAACGTTCTCTCCTTTTGTGTTCAGATGTCTGACAATCTTTTCGATCTTTCCGTTGCGCTCGTCGTTTTTGACGATGCCTTTTTCATACACGCTACCAAACGAGTCTAGAATCGGCATAATAATATTTGGACTTACCGCGGTCATGAACACTTCGATAGGAACTACCACACCCTCTTTAACAGCTCGAGAGTAAGGATAACTAAAAATAATGGGCCCTGTTAGAGAGAAAACCGAAATAGTGTCACCAGATTCTCTCCAAGGTGTTGCAGTTAATCCGTAACGGAAATAAGCATTCTCACACGCTTGGACAAAGTCGAAATATTGCGAACCTATTGAACAATGGTGCGATTCATCAATTAGAATCGCACGAAGCGATTGCATCCACCCGCGCAAGTCCTCCATACGTGAACGTAATGAACCAATCATACCAACAGTAACACGTCTTGGGTCCACTTTATTGGAGAATATTATCCCCACTTCAGAATCACCTACAAGAGATTGGCACCTTTTGAGAATGTTTTGAGCAATCTCCTTACGATGCGTAATAATCAAAACCGGCAGCTCAAAAATAGCGGCAAAGCCAGCTTCAACAAATGTTTTTCCCATCGCGGTTATACCATCGATAGTACCACGATGTTTTTGTTTCATAACTTCAAGGGCATCACTTTGATGCCCTTGTTTATAGTTTATAATTTCATCAGGTATTGGCTGCCACTCTATTTTGGGTATTTCCCGTTCATCAATGTAAGTGCAATCGGGGAATTTAGCTTGTACCAAAGGTAAAAGACCAGTAGGAAACCGTTTGCGGCGACGGTCAATTAAAAACTTTCTAGCCGCATTGAATGTACCAGACCACGCATACTGGCGAAAAGATTGCTGCTTGTCGACATATGATAACAGCACCAATAGTTCCGGCGGAATATCACCAGAAAGATAGCACCACGAATTTCTGATTCTGATTTCCATTAGCGAATTTCACCCCGCCTTACTGGCAGCCTACGAATGCCTTTGAGGCGAATACCCATTCCAATAAGATCTACGTAACGTAGATCCTGTCCAAGTATTCTTTCAACTTCGCTTCGAGGGATTACAACCTCTCTACCAAGTCTAATTATCCTGATGTCTCCTCTTCTAATAAGCGCCGCCAGTCGTTGAGCTGAGATGCGAAAAATCTTCAGCACCTCAGAACGCCTGAAAACGATAGGGATTTCTTCGTTCTTATTTTTCAATGCCACTCTTCAATAATCCCAAAACACTCCGCGACTGTAAACCACACGGCCGCTGAATGTAACCTACCCGCGGCGAGAAAAGCAGCCGCAAAAATTCTAATCGCACTTTTTATGTAACTAAACGATTTATGCCAATCCACGCTTTACGCCTCCTGAAGAATTGACTTGATTTGCAGTAGGCTTTGTTTAATAATATTGCGCACTCGTTGGCGGGACAAATTGAACCGAGCTGAAATCGTTGGAATACTTTGCTCACATTCGCAGCCAATACCAAAAAACATTTTTACCATTTCGCGTGACCTAGGACTCAGATCTTCCAAAGCTTGAGCGATACTAACCCGATTAACTACTTCATCATCAAAAGTGGTTATACTTGAATCACGAAACGACCGACTCTCGGGTGTTTTTAAAAGAGAGAGTACTTCTGCTAAAGCGGGGTCTGAGTCTTCGTACTCTCCTCGTCGTGCACGGTTGATCACTTTATTAAGGTTTAATGGCACTCGGCACGGAAACCGAGTCTCTCTGATCACTTTTATCATCTCGTGCTGCACCCAGCATGTTGCAAATGAAATAAATTTGACATTTCGATCTGTTTCATATTTTTGAGCAGCAATCGCCAGCCCAAGCATCCCAGCATTAACTAAATCATTGAAAGGCACGCCACTAGATGCATAGTTGCGTGCCATATCATAAACAAACCCACGATTTTCTAAAATTAATTGATCAATTTCATGCGCTTTCTTATTCATTATTGATCCAAA
>DYKD01000004.1:77286-79435 GCA_020722765.1 Brevinema andersonii
GATCAATTTCATGCGCTTTCTTATTCATTATTGATCCAAATAGTCTCGCGGGTTAAATTTGTCAGCTCGTGGTGTGTTTTCCACGTGAATCCGATTCAATAGCAACAACTAAGTACCGTAATAAGTCCCACAAATCTTTCAGTTTTTTCAAAAATGGTGTGTGCTTCGCGTAGCTAAACTCTGTTTCCTCAAAGTCCAAGACAGTCGCACTTACCATATCTAGAAAGATTGTAACGAGAACGCTTAAGAGGCTTGACAGTTGATCAGGAGGAGTAGCTAACAATGTAATTGTGTCGGCGTCTTTGACGCTACTGTCACGTACGCGTTTGGCATTTTGGATGCCACTACATCTAAGTAATGACCTAGCACGCGATTCCCTATCTATCACAGGAGACCTTAACGCTTGCAATACACCAACAAGCAAAAAATTTGCTTGACAGTGCTTGCAATGCTCGGTCCTTAAATTCCACCCTTCATGGAAATAACCACTTATTGGAAGGATGATATGTTTGCCACAACGCGGACACTTACCGCTAAACCATGACCAAGATGAATCGAGGGGCATGGAGGGCGAAGACTCCTTCCGTTGCCAAGTCGATTTGGTTTGTGTGCTCAACTATGACTTCCTACAACTCGGGAACTTCAGGTGTCAGCTCAGGGATCCTAGCCTTTTGTTTTGTGTAGTCACGAGTCCACGGAAGTTGAAAGTGCATCCAGTCAATAGGCTTAGCCCATAAACCACCGTTCTCGAATCCTGCTCTAGTAAAACAAGCGACTAACTTATTTGAAAATGCATGCTCGCTCGAGTTGAACGGGTTTTCGAACGCGTTAAAATCAATGGCTAACCCATAAGCGTGAGTTGATAAAGTTGATCTACCACGAGAGTTACGAACAACATAACATCCATCAAAGGTCTTAAGCTCGTGCTGTAGCTTCGCATCAATGACATTACGTAAAGCAGCTTTAATTGGCTTTTCTAAAAGACGATGACCATAAAAACCGCATCTATCATATTGGCAGATAAAATTAAAAATCTTGAACTCGGTGCGGAATTCTTGCAAATCAATCCACTCAATGTAGGATGTCTTGAAACTGGAACTAAGTGGGTTCGTGAAAAGGGAAGGCAAGTCTTTTTGTAGAAAAGGGGTGTCAGGCGTAGCGATCGGAAAAGCCTCGCTGAATAAATATCTCCAAGTGATACCGCCAACGATGCCATCAACATTCAAATGATTGCTTCCCTGAAACTTCATAACAGCAGATTCAGTTTCTATACCAAAAACACCATCAACTTCAACGTAATAACCCCTCCTTTTAAGCTCCTCTTGTAGTTTTTCGACCAGGGGACCTCTGCTTCCCAACTTCAAGATTGACATCTGTGCCTCCTTGTAAACTCTCGATCACTTCTTTACGGGTTGTACGAGCAGCGGCAAGGATTTGCCTCACTAAAGACGCTGTACTCGGCAACTCGCGCTTCACTTTACGAGTAAGTTTGTTTAAAGCGTTAGCAAGTAAACACACTGCGTCCATCGCTCGCAAAATGCTTCTTTCCTCATACATCTTTTGGTGCAAATCAACAATCTCCGGCTTTACACTTATCTCCAGCGGTGACTTTAAGTTACAATCTTGCAACGGATGCACTGAAAACGAAAATCGTTGCTCGAACACGTTTTTACACTCGTCACAAGAACGCACTCTTCGCACAACTGTCCCTTCTGCAGCGATGAATGGACTCCACGAAACTTGATGAACAAAACCACAAAAAGGACAATTAACAGTAACTCCAGTTTTCGGCATTAATGCAAAACCCTTTTTGTCTTATCAGCACCAAACGGACCAACAGGATTCGTTTCAGGCATTTTAGGAGCAACATTGGCACCAACGAGCGCCTGCATGATTTGCATGTAAGTGTTGGCGAACTGTTGCATTCGAAGGACGTTTGTAGAAGCTGCGGCCATCTCTTCAACTGGTACATTTTCTGGGTCTTCGAGGGAAAACACTTGACTAATTATCTCAATGTTATCATTAATTTGCTTTACACATTCATCTGGATTATATGAACTAGTCAAAAGAACGAGGGTTTCAAACAAATTGGCAACCTGGATCAAGTAGTCCACCTGCTTCCCAAGTAATTCATTCGCTTTTTTAAATG
>DYKD01000004.1:79535-82644 GCA_020722765.1 Brevinema andersonii
GGAACGTGGTGATGCTCTAAAACAGGACGACGAAAACAACACCACGGAGGCAGCGGGAACTTGTTTGGTGGGTACAATTCCGGCGCACCATCATAAAACGGTGCACCCACACATGCGGGCGGACGCTCATCGTAGCACGAACAAACACCATCTTCTAAATAATTACATGGACTTCTAAACCACTCACCATCAGGAAAATTACGGAAATCAAGGTGGTAGCAACACCATCCACCACACACACTGATGATCTTATCGCCTTCTCTACGCACACAAGATTTCACAATGTACTCCATAATTCTATCCTCACTCTGTCACTTCTGCAAGTGGCACAAGGCTCTTTACAACCACTGTTTCATCGTCTCTAGCGATAGGCTGCGACCAAGTGCATTTTATGATGCATAAATTAAGCTCTGGGTTGAGCACTCGCAACGCTTCCAACCTTTCTTTCGCATAATCCACACTAAGCCACAAGTGAAACCCAGCAAGATATGTCCGTATCGGTGGGCAGTGTGTGAAGGCTAATCTTGAATGTTTCAATCTGGTCTTTTCAAAAGAACGGTAAACAACCTTCACTTTCACCACCATTTTCATGAAATCTTTAGATGCATCTGTTGGTACTGTTGTACCACCGCCACCACTTCTCAAAAAGTACTCAAAAAACGGGTGATAAACACCATCTGCTTCTTTCCTGACAACCTTGTACCCATAACCAAAAGGTTTGAAAACTTTTTTCAAAAACTTTAAGCTCACTGACGCACCTCAAAATCTTTTAAATTAAACTCACTGCTACACCTCGTGAATGCTCCCTCAGTTTTAACTGAGGGCTTCAACAGGGCCGGATTTATCCGCCCTCAGAGACTGCATTCCCAGTCTCAGAATATTTTTCGCAGCATTGAGGTCGCGGCCAATATGCAAGCCACAACATGGACAGTGAAAGATACGGTCGGCAAGAGTAAGTTTTTGCCGGTGTCCACATTTGTGGCAATCCTGAGTTGTGTAGGCCGGGTTAACTTTGACCAGCTTCCTACCGGCACTTTCAGCCTTGTAAGAAAGCATGGCGAAGAACCTAGACCAGGCCGCATCTGCAATGCTTTTAGCCAGACGATGGTTATGAATCATGCGATTGACGCTCAAATCTTCAATGCAAATAATTCCATAGTTATTGACAATCTTACGAGATTCCTGATGCGCAAAGTTATCTCGCTGGAATCTAATTCGCTCATGAATGCGGGCAACGATTTTGCGCCGCTTGGCAACTTCGGGAGTGCCTTTAGCCGCCCGACTCAATTTTCGTTGGGCTTCAGCCAGAGCTTTTTGCTCTTTCCGGAAAAAGCGAGGACTCTCAATAGGTGGAGTTCCATCAGAAAGAGCGGCGAAAGTATGCAAGCCCACATCGATGCCCACGGCTTTATTGTTAGTTGGAAGGGGTTGAGGTTTGACTTCACAACTAAAAGTTACATACCATTTGCCAGTAGAAGAACGGCGAAGAGTGGCTGTCTTGGGCTTGCCGCACATTTCTCGATGCATGACGATCTTGATATGACCGATCTTGGAAACTACCAAGCGTCCATCTTTAATTCTGCAACCGGAAGGGACCTGAGGAAAGGTGAAGGAATCATACCATCCCTTTCCCTTAAAGCGGGGAAAGCCGGGTTTTTCACCGGTCTTGCAGCGGCGAAAGAAGGCTTTGAAAGCCAAGTCAACCCTGGCTGCCACATTTAGCAAAACTTGGGAATAGGCCAAATGAATATTGTGGGCGGACTTAATGCTGGGAAGCATTTTTGTCTGTTGATAAAGGCTGAGCGGGGTATCTTGGATTTCCCAAGCATACTTGCGTTGCTCAAGAAGACGGTTATAGAGGTACCGGCACTCTTCAAGAACAGCCTCGAGAAAGGCGGTTTGTTTTTTGGTAGGGAAAATCCGGTATTTAAATGTTTTAAACATTTTAATCATTATAACTGAATGTATAGGCGAAGTCAAGAAAAAAACTGCTTAAAAGCCGCTTCGCCTTTAGGTGAAGGTTTTCAGATCCCACAAGAAGGATATATGGGTAGGACCGTCGTGAATAATTTTCAAGAACCCACCTCCTACAACTATTCTTAATTTGAATAAAAAATACTACACCGTCAATTAATTTTTTGCGGTTTTTTGCAAAATAGTCTTTTCACCCAACTTCACTGTTGGGTGGACAACTGGTGTGGATAAACATTTTGCTCTGGACACACACAACTCACACAACACATCAGTAAAAGAAAGCCTAAACACTCTGCGGCAATTTTGGCAGGTAACAACCTCGCACGGTACAAGTAAGTTTTTGGGTAACACTTTTACGCGTGTCTCAACATATCCACAATGTGGGCACTTCACCACGATCTGCGACTTAAACAAAATGCATTCGCTGCACATCGACCCGTCGTGGCAGAGCGTCAGAGGTACTCTCTCACCAGTGAATTGTGCCCAAGCGTAGAGCTCACGGCGTTGGCACGGTGGACATTTCTTCAGCAAAGCTTCAATGGTCTTTTCTGACATCTAAGATACTGGCACCTGTGTTGGGCGGCCATTGCAAAATTTTTCCAGTCCCTAAACATTTCAGCTTTCCTGTGCAACGCTCACATCCTTTCTTTTGGCAGAAGAAGAAAGAACGACCACAATATGAACAAGTGATTTTAACTGCGACAAACTTGGGTGGAGTTTTTGGCAGTACAGTAGTTAGTTTATGTCCACACCACGCGCAGAAAATATCAGTATACGCTAAAGTGCTTAAGAACCTACTCTCCGCGTATTCCTTTGTAAGGTCCACATTGAAGTATTCAATACTTAATTTCATGTGGCGATGTGAGTGTGCAGGAATTTTGCTCAAGCTGATTGACCGGTGTTATGAAAATTATGAAAAGGATATATGGGTGGGACCGTCGTGAATAATTTTCAAGAACCCACCCTCACACTTTTTTTTTATTTAAAATGGAATGAGATTATTTATCTAGTCAATGCATTGCCATTCATTCATTCGGTTGGTTGGTCAGTTATATATTAGGAAGGAAGAAAATAGGGAAATGAACCAGTAACCAGTCTGTTGTCTTTTCTCGATGTTCTGAGTCTGTTGTCTATG
>DYKD01000004.1:82744-90044 GCA_020722765.1 Brevinema andersonii
TTCTATGTCTATGTTCTATGGACTGTTGTCTATGTCTATGGACTGTTGTCTTTGTTCTATGTCTATGTCTATGTGTCATCACATTACAATGTAAGAAATCGTAGTAATTTTATTCAGTTACCTTACTATATGTAAAAAGTTATAATATTTACAATTAGTTACATTATATAATATTTATATTAAATATATAATATATTAACAAAAAAAAAATAAAATATAAATATAATATTTACAATTAGTTACATTATATAATATTTATATTAAATATATAATATATTAACAAAAAAAAAAATAAAATATAAATATAAATATAATATAAATTCAGCTCCGAAGCTCTTTTTGAATTTTGATTCAAAATCTTTGACACAAAATTCAGCAAAAGATACCGGGAACACTTAAATTTTTCTCTTTTCCAACAGCCCTCATCAGAAAAAAAGTAAAATCATCATGAAAACTGCATAGGAGTGATGGGGGTCGAGTACTGTATGTTTTCTTTTGTACCCCTCTTCCCATCACTCCTATGAACCTTCTTTAGCAGTTGCTCAAATCGTCGTGACCCGGTTCTCCAGGCGTAGGGGAAGACGGAGTAATAACCCCAATCATCTCTAGCGCCTTGACGAAGTCCGCAGCTATCAGGTCAACCGCAAGATACGCTTCACGCTCGCGAACTAAAGGACGCGCAATGTGCAGACGTACACGACCTTTATCAAGCAGTCGACGGACCCGAAAGCATTGGTTACCCGCGTACGTTTCTCCCGATTGAGCCCAAGAACTAACTTTTGACACGGACATGACAAAATCCTCCTTAAGTGATTAATTGAAAATCGGCTTCGCAGCCAAAAGCTTTAAGTGACTTTAAGTTAATTGACAAACGAGGGGCCATTAATAATAGTAAGTTACGCGTGTTCCATATCCTGCTACCTCACTCTCCTCGCAGCCCAAGTCATTGAGTTGGGTCACGGTCTCAATTGCATTCTCACAATAATGTTCACGAACATATGCAACCGCTTCATCTCCGGTACATTCAGTAATCATCTGATGGACCTTAGCTGCTAACCATCCGGTACGTCCATGACCTCCTATGCATCCCCAGCCAACTTTAAAGCCTGCGCGTAAAAGGTTGAGAACGAACTCTGGCAGAATAAGATCAACTTCTCCATCATTGATCTCCCAAACGACTAGACTCGGCTTCAAATCCTTGGGGGGTAAATATTTTTTCAGTGCGTTTGGAATGCGCCGCACCAATCCCCCAGTTGTTGCTGTAAGGGAGATGAACACGTCCACATCTTTGTGGATGTGTCCTCCCATCGATTTCAGGAATACTTCGTACTCCTCCTTCCCCTTACAGCCAATCTGCAGCCATTCTTGATGTGGTTTACACGTCCGCAAATTACCATACCAATTCTGTTGAGTTGTAAAGCCACTCAGCGGATTATAACGAGCTAGCGGATAATTAGCGACGCCACCACCGACCGTAAATCTGTTTTGACGCATAACTTCACCCTTTCCTTTATTATTGGGATTACGCCGCCCTTTTGAGGGGTTGCGCTTTGTCCGACGGGCTTTCTTCATCCATTAAAGGCTCCGATTCTCCATCTCCTTCATCTTCCTCGTTTCTTGCTTCGCAGTCATGCCCTAGATCACACGCACATTCTCGCCGCAAGAAGTCTTGCAACTCCTCACCTGATAGCATACTGATCCGATCCATAAAAGTGTCGACCAAAGACGAGCTGACAAGGAATCCTGGGTCAGGTAAAGTGACTTTGGTCTGCTTACCTGAAACGCTATTCACCCACGGAGAGATGATTTCGGAAAACTCATCAACGCTCCATGCCCTCAAAGCCCTCTCAGAGACGTTAATGATAGTAGCAGGATTAGCTATTGCTCCTAAGTTTAAAACGCCTAGAATGGTGCCTTTGCCTAACTTATCAAGCCACACAGAATTGTTGTGTGCCGCGTTTAACATTTTTTCCCAAGCAAGGATTGATGCGGAACCGTTTATCGCGGTTTCACGAATCCATTCACATGCATACCAAGCTGCTACAGCCCATAAACTCCCACCATAAGAAAAAGCCCACCGTCCACCGAAAATGTATGACGCGAGACGTAGGTACTGCTCATACATGAAATTGTCCCACTCCTCCGTCTTAGCATAAAAACTGTAGGCAGCTTCGTGCCGAGACTCACCATCAGATAAATGCCACGAATGCAGGAGAGTCCATAAACTTGCCGCCTTCGACCAGAAGGCGCGACACTTTCTCCGCCGATGGCGCAACTCGCAGGTAGCAGTCGCTGCGAGGAACCGTGCGACGCAATTCAACTGATCACTTTTTAACGTAGGGGGTGTGAGGTCCTTCGCCATATTGCGATAGTAAGCGATAAATGCTTTCGCGCAATTCAGCTCGTCACGCTCTAGTTCCATTTGAAAGTCTCGGAAGTGCATTCATTACCTCCTCGCCATGTATTGCGTTTTCTCGCAGTGTTATTAGTCACTGCTTTATTTTAAACATAGCTTTATTCGCGATTTAATGCGCAAAATCATAGGTCAAAATCAACACGCAACATGTTAGGTTAGGTTTTGCTTAATGTAGATGACATAGGTCGTACACGTCACACCCGTGTTCAAGGGCGAGTTTAATAATGGGCCAATAATAAGAGACTTCACGTAGAATATCACCAACCGAATCACCAGCTGCGAACGGACCCAAATTCCCTCCAACATAACGCTCACTAAGTACACACATCATACGTGCTTGCCTTGCTAACGCACGCAACGCGAAGAGGCAGTCACTTTCATTCTCCACGCGCTTGAAACGGCAATTGTAAGCGATTGTCCTAACTTCACGTGCGTAATGCGCCAACACACGATTCCCACCATTCTCCAAATCTTCTGGATCGATCTTCGCTGATTTAAGAAAGTCGTCGTGCATTAACCTAATTCCTAAAACACTTTCTCTCTTTCGCGAGATCCAAACAGGCCTGTAAATCAAATAGCCTATTACAGACCAACCATTCCAAATATCGTATAAACGTCGTGGATCCACATAATATGTGTCTCCCATGTTTTTCAAAACCGCCACTTGTGTATTTCCTAATAATCTTTCTTTGACCCACCCAAAGTCCATACGTGAACATTTTTTGATGAGTGCCCTCAGCCGGTAATTCTGACTGCAAGAATTAAAAAGGAAGCACTGACGGCACTCAGAGGGTGCTACTTCACGCCCTCCAACTTGCCGAAAGAGTTCCTTTATAGTAGGTCCATACTCGTCGATGATTTGCCTATAAGGTTTATACTGATAGAACCTTAAAATGTCATATTTATCAAACAAAGACGTCGTTAAAAACCTATCCAGCACAACGCTACGGCCTTTAATATAAATGTTATCAAGGCGTCTCGAGCACGTATTTACAGCTGCTGCAGTAGCCGCGATACATTGTACACGACTACTACACACGTAGCACATCCTTGATGAACAAACCTTCTCCAAGTCATTGATGAACCCATTCGCGTATTTAGGAGTAACCATGTATAGATCACGGTCAACTCTCCACAGAATTCCGCCGAACGTACGGCTTTTAGGATGTGTGACAGCTACATGCTTACGATCCAAGAAAGCGACAGGACCAATTTCTGATGCGATCTTGGCACGCATTTTCAGCGAGTGCATCTCAAACACACCTCATTTATGTTTAGACGCTGTCTGCTGCAATTTCTGTAAGCCGCTCGCGGACTCAACGATCATACCATCGAGCAGACTTTCCAAGACTGATCTCGCTCGCTCAACGACCTCTGTTGCCTCCTTAATGGAATCAACAGGAACGTCAAGAGAGCAAGAAATGTGCATTCCTACCGAGTTGTAATTAATGTTAAGTTTCTTATCGATACTGAACTGGTCAATTCGAATTTTTGCCATATTATCACCTTCCTAAACAAAACGAGGTGGCAAGCGAAGTTTACTCACCACCTCGTTTTCTAATGAATCCAAGGACTTATTAGTTCTCTGCAGCCGCGGGTTCTTCAGCGGTTTCATGTAGGTCAAGAACGTCGTCATCATTAAACGTGGGGGGTTCACTAGCCGCGAAATCTGCCATGGCACTCTCGGCCTCTTTCAATTGTGAACTCCACGCCCCAAACATTCTAATTTCTTCGGGGAAGGCTTCGATAGGATGGTCTTTGATCGCCCACTTGTTTCCCTTCTTGGTATCAACTCTTAAAACATGAGAGAGTTCGTGGTATAGAAGTGCACGACGCTCAAGTGGCGTACCTTTCTCCCAAGCAGGACGCCACACTTCCATCACATAATCGTAACCCGTTATGTGCTTCCACTTTTCCCCCGCCTTCGAGATTTTGCCCGCGAACTTACTTTTGTCGGAGACCTTGAACAAGTACTTGATGCGAGACATGCTTGCGTCGAGGAATCCATATTCCTCGATCAGCTTCTCGCTCAACGCCTGTACTTCAGGGGCCTCAATATACTCAGTCTTCGACTTCTGGGTAGCGCCCAAAATTTTGTCGAGTAAGTCACTCATGATGCTTCCTCCATGCTGTGATTTATTTATATTCTTAAATCTTTTTCTCTTGCAAGGCCAATTTTTTAATTGCCTCAACTTCACTGGGCGGATTGGAGTATCTGGCTCGTAGCTGATTAACAATGAGCTCGAGCTCATCTCCAATGCTACTTTTTTGGTCCTCACGAAAGTACAGTTTGACAGTCCAACTATACTGCCCTTTCGCGTTACAAGATAGTTCGACCGAATGCGGAGCGGTTTGTGACACTTCTTCCATCAACACCTCTCCATCAAGGCTTTTTACAACCGCTGTTGTCTCCATCATTCACCTCTCTTTCATTCCGCAATGACACGGAATTGTTTACTGCACAATGTGCGCCTTTTACAAGACTCACAATAGTGCGTATCATAAATGAATAGTGCCGTGAAGTAACATTCCTGGCACCTATAACGTCCTGCGACTGTAGGAGAATTATGATCGTGCCTACAAATCGTCACACACTTCCACGATTGGGCCCCACATACAGGGCACCTAAAGTTGTCAACCGGGTTTTTAACCCTTATTTCAGGTCGCTTTATCATGTGTCGATCACCGCAGAGAGAATTGGCTCAGCGTCGTACAATGTCTCTAGGAACTTGAACAACGTTTTCCCCTCTTCAGTCAGGTCATCAAACGTGGGACGCCAGTACTCCTTACGTTCATTATCCCACGGACATTGTCCGCTAGCACCAATGCAAATAGCGCCATCTATTAGAATGGGCTCATACTTAAGAACGCGACCACTCGCATTACGGCTAGGAAACAGCTCGAAGTACGTTCTTAAAGGCTGCGGCACCGCGTCCCAATACACAACACCGACTTCAAAGCCGGTCATGCACACTGATCGTACGTTGATCCCACTATGGGTGTACTTCTTAGGCATAATAAGCCACACTTCAATGCCGCCCTCTTTCGTGTCACAAAAACGTTCTTCGGGCGGTACTTTCCCTTCGTCGTGGCTACAATACATCCTTTTTCCTGTGCATCGCGGGAAGTTCACGAAACCCATCTGCGTTGCAGTACACCTAAACATACAAAACACCCCTTACAAGTATTATGATTCCCACTTCCTTTCAGGGTATCAAACGATTTAATTACCCCACAACCTCGCTCTCATCACCGTAAAAGTATCTCCGTCAAGTATTGACTTCGACACTTTTTGTGGGATGATGTTTAAGAACAGGAAGTTCATTTCATCACGCTCAACCCTCATAATAAATTTGCGCAGGTTACGAATGTGGGGTTCTTTGATTTTGCCGGCTCCTTCTTTTTGGATAACTGCAGATGCAAGCCGGGTGTACGTTAAGTACATCAGGTCCGGCCTTTTCATCATTTCCAAGAAGGCAGCTTCATCAATCTTGCCGTCTAACACCGCATCAGGTTGTAAGATGTCCTGCTGGTGCTGCAAGCAAACAATGAAAGTTTCACGGATTGACTCTCCCACAATAGCGTCCAACCTCGTCTTAGCAATGCGGCTATCTAAGGGATATCCCGCTTTGCGTATAGCATTTAGGGCTCGCGAGGCGGCTTCAGCCATGCGGGGAGACATAGGAGCTCCCTTTTCACTATCATCCTGAAAATTCTCGGGATATGCTGAACAGAAAGCAAGGAATTCAGGGTTAAAGTTGTTTCTGGCAGCGTAGCCAAGGAAGCACTCCAGGTCAAAACGTAAATTAAGCACTTGTATGCGCTCTTGCTGGGCTTTGTCAAGTGCTCTGGTAGCGTATTCCTTCTTCTTTGATGGGTTGCCGGTAAGTAAAACAAGAATGTTCGGCTCCAATGGGGTAGCACCTACAAGTCGATCGAGGAATATGCTCATCATCGACTGCAAGATTTGGGCAGGAACCCGTGAAAAGTCATCAAAGATTAACCCAACGATTTTGTCGGGGTTCTCTTTGGCGAACTTGTTAACCTCAATCGCCCAAAACGGAGGTAGGTAAACCGTCTTTCCCTTGCTCTTGTCAGGTAGCCCTAAAATATCACCGGGCTCCGTCAATACTGCCGCAGTATTGACGAATACGAAGGGATAACCCCGTTTCTGGAAAAATTGTTTGGCTAACGACGACTTGCCGATCCCAGCAGGACCCTCAAAACATACACAAGGTAACGGCCTTTCTGTTGTTATCAGCTCCAACAGTTCCTCTGTGTCCTTCAGGGTTACTTCTGCCATGCTTCCTCCTTTCTCGATTTACATTCCTTCAATTTCAGAACCTATCTCCATTAAAATCTGTCGGCCATAAGGCATTGTTTGATCCTGAGTAAGAATCCAAACTATATCCCAATCATTCCGTTCAACAACCGCTCTCGCTTTATCAAGGTCAAAGATTACCCCGTCCGTGAAGCAGAATACCTGAGTGCAGTTCGGGTAGTCCTCCTCAATGTGCTGTAGGGTCGAACAAATACAAGTACCTCCACCTCCCTTAACATGAGGCGGAATCCCCTCATAAGGATATTCCCTAAGAAAGTCAGCGTCGTGTTCCAATATCGTTATCCTATAACCTAAACCTGCCATCTTGTCGATAACATTAAAACAGGCGCCAACTTCCTTGGGACTCATCGAGCCTGATGTATCTACGGTGATCATCATATCACCAAGATACTCATGCACAACCCCTGGGATTGTGCCGTAGCGTCTCGAGCAATGACGCTTACAGAAACGCCACTCTTCCGCCATTTCAGAAGTCTGAGCGGCGTTTATTACTAACTCCTCCCAACTTATGCGCGCCTCTGCTTCATACAGCTCTCTTAACG
>DYKD01000043.1 GCA_020722765.1 Brevinema andersonii
AAATATTTCACATGTAGTAGATGTGCTGTTTGATAAAATGATTTTTGTGGACGTCAAAAAATCATTTGTGTAAGAAGACCAGAGCATCCATTTGTTTACATTCTGCATTTGTTTCCAGACCAGTCTTAACTTGTTGCTGGATAATATCCTGTTAGAAAGAATGATTGGTTTTCCTGGCAGTGTAAGACTGTCATATCTTTCAGAATATCCTGCAGTTGAGACCCCTTTGAAGGATTTCAACTTATAATAGTATTTTGTATCTACATTTAAACCATTATCTGTAAAATTTGTTTTTTCTCCGGTCAGGCCAATCAAACGTACAAAGGCAGGACTGTTTGTTGTCAGGCTTCTGTATAATGTATAACTCGTCGCATCAGAAATATAAGTCCATGAAAGTTCTATTGCATTTGAAGAAATGGCTGTTATTTCATGAAATTCCGGTATTTGAGGTGGTATTGGTAAAGTGGTGTTTGATATGACTTCAGTAAATGCAGAGCCTCCATATTTATTAAAACTTTTTAACCAAAAAAAATATTTTGTTTCTGGCAGCAGACCTCCAACTGTTGAAAAGAGGAATCCTTTAGGGCCTCCTTGCTTAATTATGGGATTTTCTGGATTATTGTCAAGGGACACATATAAAGTATAAGATGAGACGAATTTTTGATTTGACCAGGAAACCGAAATTTGTGACATGGAAACAACCGAAGAGATTGGTTTTGACGGTATTCCTAAGAGGACTGGAGTGCCTTTAATGACAACATCATCAATACTCCATCCTCCAAAAGATATAATGCTATCTGTTTTTCCAAGTCCAAATCTTACTTTGAATGAGCCATTTCCATCTGCCACATTCTTGACTTGGAAAAAGATATTGGTCCAAGAAAGATCTTCTTGGACGCTAGCATAATAATTAGAATAGATGCCGATCCAGGAAATACCGTTATATATCTGAAGATATGCCTTGTCATAGTGGGCGCTTTCTATATGTAACATCCTATAGAATGAAAGGCTGATATTGGATTCAGCTGAACAATCCATTTCAGGAGACGTTATCCAATATGTTGAAGCCAGGCTATTCGGATAGTTGTCTCCTATCGCTGTACCCAAAAGATAATTATCAGTTGAAGGTGAATGATCATCAGAAGGGTCATCCGAGCTTCCTATGGCGGATCCCCTCTGCCATTTGGCTCCAGAACTGGAATATCCAGTCCATCCTTTGTTAGTGCTAAAATCATCCGTGAAAATTGTCACATTTTGGGAAAAAAGCATAAATGGAACAAGAATCAAAAATAAAAAACAACGTTTGAACAGATGAAACATGGTGAACCCCTAAACAACAGGCCAGTAAAAAGAAAAAAAACAAAATATGTTGCAGAATAAAACATATCGCAAAAATATAATGTTTGACTTCTTAAACCTTAAATACACCCAGCCTTGAAATTTTTGTCAACCAATATAAATTATTTTTAATGAAGCGTCAAGTTTTTTATAAAAAATTTTAAGAAAAATGAAGTTCAAATTTTACAAGGTGCGATTAAAGATCTTAGCTTGCAGCGGCGTTCCGAAGTTTGCGTTTTGTTGTCACCATGCGGTCGAATTCCTTGATGTTCATGACAACCATACGATCACCGTTCATTTCCAGTTTATGTGAATTGAGGAAGCTTTCCAGAACCTTGGAAAGGTCTTTTTCAGCCAGCCCTGTCATGTTCAGAAGATCTTCTTTTGTGACTGACAGTTCCACCCTCTTGACATCATCGCCGACATATCCCGCTTTTTCTGCTACGATGCAAAACACATCAGCCAGCCTGAGTTCAGGTTCAGCGAACGTCAGGACCATGAGCTGGCGTTTTGCGTCATAGATCCGTTTTGAAAAATTCTTAAGAAGTTTTATGGCAATATCCGGATTGCTTTTGAGAAGCATCTCGAAATTCTGTCTGTTGAAGACAAGAATCTTGACTTCCCCTTGTGCTACTGCGGTCGCACTGCGTGGTTGCTGTTCCAGGATAGCCATTTCTCCAAAAATATCACCGCTTCCCAGCACATCGAGTGTTTTTTCCTTGTCAGAAACAACCTTGGTAATTCGCACCTGTCCTGACTGGATCATGAAAAAATCATCACCAGGTTCATATTCACAAAAGATGATTTCACCGGACTTAAAGACTTTTCCAAACCGTTCAAACAGATTATCACCAAACATGGGGTACGTCCTTTACAGCTTGTTTCGCAGTTCTTCCAGGCGCTGCTTAGCCTTGTTGTTGATCGATTCCCTGGGTGGCATTCCAATGACTTTCTGGAAAAAATTCACGGCTTTCTGGACATTCCCTATACTCTCGTAGCATTCACCAACCAGGTAAAAAGCCTCCTTGATATGGTCGCTTTTGGGGAATCTCTTTATGAAACCCGTCAATTCACTGATAGACTGATTGAACTGTTCCAGCTTGATCATGGATCGGCCTTTGTCAAACAGGCTTTTCTCCACGAATTTCATGTCCGCTTCATCCTTGACATTCTGGATTGATAGAACGTCAGAAAAAAGTTTAATGGCATCCTCGTATTTTTCCTGGGAAAGCATGGAAAGACCATCATAATACTTCTTTGCAATATCCAGACCTTGTGTCTTCATCTGCTGGGGAGCGGTTGCAGGCTCATCCTGTTTCGCAGGTTCTGCAGTACGGACTTGCACTCTCTTAGGAGGTTCTTTCCACTGATCGTCTACTTCCTGTCCCAAATTCTCAAGACCTGACAGAGGGCTGTCAAAACCTTCATCTGTATGGAATTCACCTTCATCTTCGCGAGGCATTGAGTTTGTATCCATGGAAGGCATATCCATATCCGCCAAGGGTGAAGAAAAGGAATTGTCAGAAGGCGCACTGGATGAAGAGCTGTCCATAAAACTGCTGGATGACGAGGGAGCACCCATCTTTCCTGAATTTACTTGTCCGATCCTTTCTTTAGCTTTGTTAAAAAATTCGCCAGTAGGATAGAATTCCATATATTTCTTGTATGCATAAAGGGCTTGGTCTTTTTTTGCACGTTTATAGTAATACTCGCCAATATTGAAAAGTTCAGTTGATGGGAGTTTCTGCTCCCCCTTGTCAAGAAATTCGCGGACTTTCTTTCCAACCCTTCTAAGCTGGTTGCTGAACACTTTTAGAAGCTTGAGCAGAATATCAAAATTTTTGGAAATTAGCGCCTCAAATTCTGCTTGTGAAAAAACAAGGACGACTGTCTGGACAAGACACTGTGCCGTCTCTTCTCTTTTATAGTTTCCTAAGACGGATTTGATTCCAAAAAATTCACCTGTTTTTATCTCTTCCTTGATTTCCTCGTTTGTATCAAGAGCAGAAGAGATGAGCACCACCCTTCCTGATTTCAGGATGTATATTTCCTCGCTTTTGTCACCATCAAAATAGATGACAGATCCTTCTTTGTAGTTCCGTACTGTTGGCACTTGTTCCTCCGTGCTATTCTACGGGCAAGAATGGGATGTCTTTCTTGAACCCTACATACTTTCTTATCCGTTTCAGAAGCCCTACTGGATCAAGATGCTCGGCAATCACCTTGGGAACACCAGACACCTTGAGTTTTCTTGTCTTGATTTTCATATCATCAAAAATCGATTTGTACTTTTCATCGCCATAAATAGGTTTTCCTGATTGGACAACAAGAGCGATTTCAGGGAAATCCGCAGAGATGACAGAAGCATAAGGATCTTTCTGGTTTCCTGTAACTGCAATGAAATCCGCTGCTTTCCCTTTATCCAAAGAACCGACTTCCTTGTCCAACCAAAGCGCTTTTGCAGGATTGATCGTCATCATTTCAACAAGTGTCTTATCAGACAGGTTTTCCTTGTAAATCTGTTTATAGACTTTCTTCGCCCATTTGGCTTCATAAAGCATGTTCAGTTCACCAGTATGGGGTGAATCCGTACCCAAGGCTACGTTTATCCCTTTCTTAAGCCATTGTTTCACTTTTCCAGTACGCCTGAACATGAACATGTTGGAACCAGGACACCAGACACAGGAAGCTCCTGCTTTGGCAATCTCATCAATATCTTTTTCAGAAAGTGCAATCGCGTGGATGAGGACAGTATTTTTGGTTAGGGCTTTGAGTAGCAAAAGGATATCGATACCCTTCATGGACTCCTCATCAAACCCTTCTTCAATATGAGTTATGAAAGGGATCTTTTCTTTTACAGCCTTGGAGTGTTCAACAACAATACCATCTCCCCAACGCAAGTCAAAAGACGAGACTTCGTGTGCAAGTGAATATTTTTTCTGTATCCGGATGGGCATCTTGTCTAAAAACGGAGCATTCACCCTGTGAGGCATGTGGTCATTTACGGTCAGACATCCTGAAAGTACATGCTTATAACAAGCCAGATAATAGATGTCTAAAGGAGGAATCTTGCTACGTTCCTTATAAATAGGACTTGATTTTAGGTCATTATCCCATGGTTTCCAATTGAGATATTTTCCATCATTCCGACCGACTTTTGGATAATAGTTACCGAAAAGATGGTCATGTGCATCAACAAAAGCAGGTAGAACAATCTTGTCTTTTAGGTCAATAACTGTTTTGGAAGCCTTTTTTTTAGAAAATCCGCTGATTTTACCGTTTTGTATGTTCAGGAAAGCGTCTTTGACAACAACCGATGGGGTCAGGAAACAGTCGGAAATAACTGAATATTTTATAGCCATGGCAACTCCCGATCTGAAAAAATAGGCTAAGCATATAATTTTGCCCACTATATGCTTAGCTAACCACAATTTTAGTGCGTCCCTTTACAAACACACTATCGGTTAAATTATCGGTGAAAGTGTGGTTAAACTTTAGTATTGAATAATTGATTTGACATCGTATTTTGGAATCTTCGCCCGTCCATTCAAGAACGTCAATTCTACCATGAAGGCAAAAGCGACTATTTTGCCTCCTAACTTTTCAGTTAACTTGGCTACGGCAGAGCAGGTTCCACCAGTGGCAATAAGGTCATCCACAACAAGAACCTGTTCTCCTGGAGAGATGGCATCCTTATGCATAGTAAGAGTATCTGTCCCATATTCCAGGGCATAGGTTTCTTCAATGGTCTCTGCAGGAAGTTTCCCTTTTTTTCTGACAGGAACAAATCCCACACCAAGCAGGTAAGCCAGGGCAGAACCAATGATGAATCCTCTGGATTCAATCCCTACAATTTTATCGATTTTTGTATTTTTGAACAAAGCTGCCAAATCATCTATGGAAGATTTGAATGCATCCTTGTCTTTCCAAAGTGTTGTCAAATCCTTGAATAATATACCTTTCTTGGGATAGTCAGGAATGTCCCTTATCAGTTTTTGATAGTCCATCATTCTCCTCCTGTATCAATAAATATATTTGGCTGGATTAAGATAAGTTCCTCCTGAAACAAGTTCAAAATAGAGGAAAGGCTTCTCATAATGTGGGAGCTTGTTCACATTTCCTATGACCTGTCCTTTCCGGACAGATTGCCCTTTTTCAACATGAACAGGTCCAAGAGCCGCATAAACAGAATAAAGCGCATTCTCATGATTGACAATGACAACATTCCTATATCCGACAAGATTTCCAGTATATTCTACAGTCCCTGCAAGCACACAGCGGACAGACTCGCTATCAGAACAGACAATATTGATTCCGTTCCTGTTGTTGGAAGGGTAAATTATTCCAGGCACAGGCCTTTGAAGACGTGTATTTCCCATGACAGGCTTTCCTGCGCCTGTTGCCCGTCCTTCAATAGCGTTGGATGGAATTTTTATAAGTTGTCCAGGTTTGATACCAGATACATCGTTGATATTATTTAAATTTATGATTGTCTTGACTGGAACACCATGGTTATACGCTATTCGCCATAGGGTTTCTTGGCTCTTGACCTTGTAATACTTGAAATCAGCAGGCGTTTTTTTTGTAACAACCTTTTTTTCTGCTGTTTTTATGACTATCTTTTGCCCTGCTTGAATTTTATCACTTGAAAAACTGTTCCATTCTTTGACCTGTTTTATAGTTACTCCATATTTTCGGGCAATCCCGAAAAGAGTATCTCCTTTTTTAACGACATGAATTACGTCTGCATGAAGGATGGAAACCGAAAACAGGAAAATAAAAGACAGGAACATTGATTTTTTCAACGTGGCCCTTCCGTAATCATGAAACTTTCAAATTTTCTAGCATCCAGATCTGACCAGTCAACAAGAATCTCGTCGACCCTGCCAAAAGGAGGTCCATTTCTTAATCCGTTCACAAATGATTCCAAGGATTCCTTGCAGCCTTCGGCATAAAATGAGACCTGCCCATTTTCAAGATTACAGATCCAGCCAGATATGTCTCCAATGGAAAAAGCCATATCTTCAGCAAAATACCTGAAACCTACTCCTTGGACACGTCCTTCTACAATTCCTCTGATGCAGAAAAGCATGGTATCTGCTCCTTGACTAAAGGTAATCATAAAAAGGATAATGTGTCAAAAATTATGAATTTAGGTGGAAGCAGAGTCAGATAGAATGGTTTTATCAGATTTTTTTAAGGAAAGCTGTCATCTGTTTTCTGTCAATAAGGTCAATAGGTCGAGTTGCCGCAAATTCCATGGCGCTGGGGGAAAAACCTGATGTTGAAAGAATCAATCCTCTGTTTGCCTGGAATTTTTTCATGTCTTCCTGTATCTGACGGACAAGAAGGTCATTGATCAATACGGCTTCACGACGGATTTTAACAATACGATTGCTTCTTTTCGTATTACGCCATTTTCCTTCTTGCTCTGTCGCAAGAAAATCAACGGAATCATCATCTATGGGAATCACTTCAAGGATATCAAACCCCATGGCAATAACCAGCCTTTTGCACATGTCCATGAAAGCCTCTTTTGAAGCTGTGAGAAAATCCTTCAACTTGTCGTCAGTCCTGAGGTCAGCATAGCTGTTCAGTTTGCTTGTCACATCCTTGTAACCCTTCCTGAAACTCTCTATGATTTCCCACTGTTCAATAGCCCTAGGCAGGTCTCTTCCTTTTTCATAACAAGCAGCTAGAATATAACGCATTTCAATGGAAATCTCGTCTTCAACTTTCACGAAATTGATTCCACGTTCAAGTTCGATCATGGATTCCCTTATGTTTTCAACCTGGAAAAGGGTTCTCCCGGATTCAAGAAGTGCACGGAGCTTGAATTCCGGATCACGTTGGGCAAGCTGAAATTCAGCGCGAGCCTTGTCGAACATTCCTAAGACCCTCTGGATAAGACCGATATGGAAATGAATCCTGAACATGTTCGGGGAAAAATGAAGAGCCTTGTTGAAAAATTCAAGGGCCTCCTTGGCCTGTCCTTTTGAATAATGTATGATGCCAAGATAATATAAAGTATCAGGATGACCAGGATTAAGCTTATGGGCTTGGGCAAGATAAGCAAAAGCCTTGTCCGTGTAGTTTCTTTTGTAGAAAAGTTCACCTATCTTGAAATAGTAGATGGCAAATTCCGGTTCCAATTTTGTAAGAAGGACATATTCTTTTTGCGCTTCATCGAGTTGTCCAAAAGCCTCGTACAGATCTGCAAGGCGTTCACGAACCTTGACTTCAGAGACATCTGAATTGAACTTATTAAGACGAAGAATGTATTTGTATTCGACAATGGCAAGTTCATTTTTGTGTTCTTGGAAATATACTTCTGCAAGATACCAATGGGCAAGAATGTTGTGCTCATTCTTACTCAACAGGGTCTTGAGGATTTTGGCAGCACCTTTGGTATTGCCTGTCTCGATCATTTTTCGGATGAAAGAGATCTGTTTTGATCCTGACGAGCCTTTAGCATTAAGAAGGACAATCATCAATAGGAAAGCGACCGCAATCGCTACTACAACATAAAACATCTGGATTACTTTTGTTCTTCTTTGGTTTCTTGTGAGGTAATCAGGTTTCCTGCAAGGATTTCCTTCTTGAAAATCGTGCCGGGTTTGAAATAAGGGACTTTCTTCCCTTCAACAGCAAACGTCTTCTTTGTAATAGGATTCCATGCCCTTCTACCGGATCTGTCACGGACATTAAATGTGCCGAATCCCCGGATTTCGATGTGATTCCCTTGAATCAGGACTTCTTTGATAGAATCGAGAAACACCTCGACGATTTTTGTGAGCTGCTTGCTTTCCAAGGAAATGCCTTCCTTGGCAAGGTTGCTGTTGGTACGCTCAACCAGTTCATCTTTTCGCATAACCCCCCCGGGTTTAACCTACAGCAGGAGTCTTTGTTCCCGCAGTGGCCGCTTTATTGATTTTTTTCATCATGCTGGACTTATGATTAGCTGCCTTGTTCTTGTGAATGACGCCTTTCTTGACAGCCTTGTCAAGACGTGAAGCAAGGGTGGCCATCAATGTACGCGCTTCATCGATCTTTCCCGCTTCCAAGACCGTATTCACATTTTTGATCCATGTCTTAAGTTCGCTCTTGACACTTTGATTTCTTAAAGTCTTTTTCTTTGTTTGCCTCTGACGTTTCAGTACAGATTTGCTTTTTTTCTTGACTGTTGCCACTTCGTTTCTCCTTAGAGTTTATTTTATCAGTTTTTGAAAATCCTTGTCTTGCTTGAAATTCCTGAAATCATTATCATTCCTGATCCTGTCTTTTAGACCAGGATCTATAGAAAGCGCTTTTCTCACCCATTCCAGCGTGTTCTTCCTGTCATTTTTTACAGCAGCATGGTAACAGGCCATGTTATACATGACCTCCTTGAAATCAGGCTTATATTCCAAGGCTTTCATGTATGAATTAATCATCTTGTCATATTCGGCTTTGAACCTATAAGCGTTACCCATATTATAGTATGCATCTGCGTATCTGGGATTCAATGTGATGGTTTTCAGGTATTCTGTAATTGCATCGTCATACTGGTCAACGTATGAAAAAGAGAGACCAAGACTGAAATGAGACTTCCAGTAATTGGAATTATACTGGACAGACTGCTTGTACATCTCGATTGCCTTAGGAGTGTCTCCTTGGATCCGATAAATATTTCCAATATTGAATAATGAAAGATGATCCATAGGGTTTATTTTCAATGCATTCCCATAATAAGTCAGAGCTTCATCCATCCTGCTCTGGTTATAAAAAATGTTGCCCATGTTTCTCAAAGCGACAAGATTCCGTGGATTAATATCCAGTACGCGTTCATAGTAGGTCTTTGCCTTTTCAAAATCACTGGCACTCAGCATGATATCGCCTAAAGACTGAAAAGACTTCTCATTATACAGTTTTTCATTTGTCAAGAGATAGAGATATGAGATAGCCTCATTGTCATTCCCCATATCCATATAAACAACAGAAAGGTTATAAACAGCAAGATTGTTCTTAGGGTCAAGGTCAATGACCTTCATATATTTTGGTATGGCATCCTTATAATTTCCGTTCTGTGCATCACGGAGGGCCTGATTGAAAAGCTCTTTTACATCCTGAGCCTGAATCCCACCAGCAAGCAGGAATAAGAAGGCAACAACAGGAATAAAACACGCTTTCGCGTTACTTTTCATTTTTCTTTCCTCTTCTGTATTTTGGAAAGCATCTTGTCAGCAAGAGTGATCGGGCCATAAGCGTTGGGATATTCCCTTTTAATGCTTTCAAATCCTTTCATGGCTATATTGAATTTTTTTAACTTATAATAACAATAGGATTTCTCATAAAGCGCCCAGGAAGCCTCCTGCTCGCTTTCCTTGTGGTGTGAAAGAAGCGTGTCATAATGATAGATCGCTTTCATGAACTTCCCGGACTTCATGAAGGTCCTTGCCGTCTCAAGCATGTCACGTGCAGAAGAGATCTGGCTTTCGTTTGTAGTGGCAAAGAGGGGAAATGATGTCATGAACATAGCCACCAGAAACAGAAAAGCGAATTTATTCGTCTTTTTCATCATCATTATCTTCTTCCTCGTCTGTTTCATCATCATTATCGTCATCCATGTTCTTGGCAAACTGGAGCTGTTCACCAAGCTTATACAGCTCGTCCGTAGCAGGCAGTGTCTTCCGTAAACTTTTGATAAATGTAACCAAATCTCCCATTTCATCATAATTTTCACATTCATCAACCGTGCGTCGTGCAGCAGTGAAATATTTATGGAGTTTTTCCGTTCCAAGTTTCTTCTGCCATACACCAGCTGAACATTTCAGCCTGAGAAGATACTGATCAGGCTTGTTCGGTACTGGCACCTTGACTACAATACATTTGCTACAGTTGGCACAGTAGATCTTGTCGGTACTTTCGTCTTTTTGCATATTTCACTCCGATATGATTTATTAGAAGATAATTAATCATTTTAACGCGCTCTGTCAAAAAAAAATTATTGGCCGTCTTTCATAGCCAAAGCCCGTAAATAGAACAGTCTGTATGCTTGTGCAGGAACGTTCTCTGGCCTTTCCTGCCCAGTCAATCCATACTCTTCAAATATGATATCAATCTTCTTTCCTTTTAATGCCGATTCCAGGGCTTTTCTGAAATACTTTCTCCGATTCTGGAAAACCGCAGACACAAAGCCAAGAAAAGCCTTCTCGTGTCCCTTTAACCTGATATCTTTGTAATCCGGAGTCAACTCTATCACACGTGAATCAACTTGAGGAACAGGGAAAAAAAGTCCTTTTTCTGCTTTTATCCCAGGATTGCAAATCTTGAAAAAAGTGTCTATAAAAATTGAAAAAACCCCGTATTGTTCAGTATCCTGCACAGCGATCATCCTTTTCACAATCTCATCAGGAAGCATGACAGTCATCGAAACGATCTTCTCTCCATAAGTTGCCAATTTCAAGATGATCTGGCTAGCCACATTATAAGGCAAACTCGAATAAACCTTGAATTTGGATTCCTGTATCACGTCCATGTCGAATTTTAGAAAATCCGAATGATGTACACTGACATTCTGATAGTCAGACATTGTCTCATTCATGATATTGAAAAGTCCTTTGTCTATTTCCACTGCATAAACTTGGGAAGCCTTTTCAGCGAACATATGGGTCATGGTTCCGATCCCAGGACCGATTTCCAGAACAACATCCTTATCCGAAATATCCATACGTCTCACGATGCTTTCAGCCTTGTGCCTGTCTATCAGAAAATTCTGGCCATAGCGTTTTGTAAGCCTGATGCTTCTTGAAGCCAGAAATACTGAAAGGTCCTTTGGTGCGAAATAAGGGAAAGTCATTTTGACGAAAGAACCCTGCATCCTTCCACACGCAGGTGACCATCCAGCACTTTTTTGATTGCGCGCCAATATATCTTATGTTCCTTTTTTAAAACCCTCTTTTGAAGTGAATGCGGGTCGTCATCATCTTTCACCTTCACGATATCCTGCATGATGATCGGACCGTGGTCATATTCATTGTCCACAAAATGGACTGTCGGGCCTGAGAATTTGGTGCCAGATCTGATGACAGCTTCGTGGACCTTGATCCCATAATATCCTTTCCCGCCAAACGCAGGAAGCAATGCTGGATGAATGTTGAATATCTTGCCATGATAACATTGGATAAGCCCGTCTCCGATTTTTCTCAGATAACCTGCCAGGACGATATAATCAGTCCTATACCCTTGCAACATGGCAATGATTTCCAAGTCTGTCTCTTTGCCTGTAAGTACACAGCTGGGAATCCTGCATTTTTCAGCTGTCTTCAATATTCCCGCATTGGGATTGCTTGAGACAACGACAGAAATTTCCGCATGAAGCCTTCCAGCCTTGATCATTTTCCAGATGGCTTCAAAATTGGAACCGCGTCCTGAAGCGAATACGGCAATACGATATTTCTTT
The DNA here is from genome assembly GCA_020722765.1 of Brevinema andersonii. Taxonomy (GTDB): domain Bacteria; phylum Spirochaetota; class DYKD01; order DYKD01; family DYKD01; genus DYKD01. The sequence continues at coordinate 11,780 of DYKD01000043.1, forward strand.
TTTTTCATCAGTTTCTCAGAACAGCAGGGAGACCTTGCGGCCAGCAGGCTGTTTTTCAACAACACCTATCATTCGATATGTTTCCAGATTCTTGTCAAGTATGTCCGTGACCTTTTTCACTTCCTGTTTGGGAACAAACAGGATCAGACCGATTCCCATGTTGAAGACGTCATACATTTCCTTGAGATTGACGTTTCCTTTTTCCATGATATGTCTGAAAATGAACGGCACTTCCCATGTCCGTGTATCAATGACGGCGTTCGTTTTTTCTGGAAGGATCCTTTCAATGTTGTAATTGTAACCACCACCTGTAATATGTGCCATTCCGGAAATCTTCGCTTTGCCCAGGATTTTTTTCATGATGCCAAGATAGGACCTGTGAGGTTCAAGAAGAAAATCAGCGAGAGTCTTTCCCCCAGAAACAATCTTGTCCAGATCTTTTTTCCCTTTGGATGCGACAGCTTTTCTTGCAAGTGAATAGCCGTTCGTGTGAAGTCCAGAAGATTCCAGACCGATCAGCATATCTCCGGGCTTGATGGCAGTTCCATCAATGATGTCATCCTTTTCAACAACACCGACAATCGTTCCTGCAAGATCGAAATGACTGTCATGATAGACATCCGGCATTTCAGCTGTCTCTCCGCCAAGCAGGACACATCCGTTTTCCTTGCAGGCTTTTGACATCCCTTTGAGAAGTTCTACTACAATGGAAGATGAGAATTTTGGGAATGCGATATAATCAAGGAAGAAAAGAGGAGTTGCCCCTTGGACAAGAATGTCATCGACACAATGATTGACAATATCCTCGCCAACACCGGAAACCCTTCCGCTCTGTGCGGCCAAAATGACTTTCGTACCTACACCATCAGTACTTCCTACTAAAACCGGTTTCTTATATTTCGCTTTTGAAAATTCGAACAGTCCTCCGAACGAACCTATCTCAGTCAGGACATTCCTATTGAACGTGCTCTTGGCAAGTTTTCCTATATCTTTTGTGATGCCAATGCCTGCTTCCAGATCAACACCAGCATCCTTATAAGTCATTCTTTTCTTGCTCATTTCTTTTCTAGCGCTCCTTTTCCCGTATCTTTCAGGGAATAGTATGGTATCTTATAGTTGCCATCAAAACAGGCCATGCAAAAATCAGCAGCCTCCTTTGATTTCGCATCACCAGCAGCAGTTGCCAGAAGACCTTCCGCACTGAGATAAGCAAGAGTATCCACTCCGATGAATTGCCTGATATCTTCCTGAGACTTGTTGTTTGCAATCAGATGATCAGGATTTGGTGTATCAACACCATAGAAACAGGAATGTTTATATGGGGGGGAACTGATGCGAAGATGAATCTCTTTGGCTCCTGCATCCCTGAGAATTTTGCAGATTTTACGGCTTGTTGTACCACGGACAAGTGAGTCGTCCACAACAACAATACGTTTCCCTTCTACAACATGACGGACAGGATTTAGCTTGATCCGGACACCACTTTCACGGGCTACTTGGGAGTTCTGTATGAAAGTTCTTCCTATATAATGGTTTCTCACTAGTCCCATCTCAAAAGGGATGCCGGATTCCTGGCTATATCCGAGAGCTGCGCAGTTTCCTGAGTCAGGAACAGGAATGACCACATCTGCCTCCACTTTCGATTCAAGAGCCAGCCTTCTGCCAAATTGCTTTTGCATCTCATAGACACTTTTTCCGAAAAGCAGGGAATCTGGTCTTGAAAAGTATATGTATTCGAAAATACATTTGTTAAGACAAGATTTCTTAGGAGCAAACTGTCTTGATTCAATCCCTGCAGCGCTCGCCAAAATCATCTCTCCGGGTTCCACTTCCCTGATATATTTGGCATTGATCAGGTCGAAAGCACATGTCTCTGATGCGAAAACAGTCTTGCCGTTCAGATCACCAAGGCAGAGAGGACGAACACCATAAGGGTCACGTGCGGCAACGAGCATGTCTTTTGTAAGGATGAGAAGGGAATAGGATCCTTCAACGCGGGAAAGCGCATCCATGATGGCAGCATCAATTTTGCTTTCTGACGAACGTGCTATAAGATGCACAATGACTTCCGTGTCAAGAGTGGTCTGAAAGATGGCTCCGTCATTACGAAGTTTTGAATAGAGTTCACGGGCATTTGTGATATTGCCATTATGTGCGATACCCAATTCACCTTTGATACAGTCAGCCAAGATAGGTTGGATGTTGACATTGTTATCTTCGCCCGTTGTGGAATAACGGACATGTCCAATAGCTGAATTTCCCTTAAGGTTATCAATGTCATGCCGCCTGAAGACCGTGCTGACAAGCCCATTGCTCTTGACCTGGGAAAACTTCTTGTTTGCCTGGTGGTAACTGATGATACCGGCACTTTCCTGTCCACGGTGCTGCAGGGCGAAAAGTCCCAAGTAAGTCAGCTGCGCAGAGTTGGGGTCATCGAAAATCCCGAAGACACCGCATTCTTCACGTAAACTGTTCATAGTATATTTCTCAACAAGAGAGATAGTATGATAACAACAACCAGATAGATGCTGAAATATCTGAAACGCGAAAATTGGAGCATGTAGAACAGAAACCTGATACAGAAGAGCGCTATAATGAAAGAAAGAAACAGTGCCACTCCTGCGTTCAATAACAGCGAGGAATCAACAGCAAACGAGATGTCTTTCAATTCGATGATAGCAGCGCCGATTATGGCAGGAATGCCTATATAAAAAGAGAAGACCCCAGCCTCTTTTCTTGCTAGACCCACAAGAAGACCTGCTACAATCGTTGAACCTGAGCGGGAGATGCCTGGCAAAACTGCAAATCCTTGGATCAACCCTATGAAGAGGACTGCTTTCCAGGAAAGTGATGAAATTCCTTTTTCCTTGGACTTGATAAGATCTGATAGAAACAGGAAAGTGGCTGTGACAGCCAGACAAAGAAGGACAATATCTATACTTTCATAAACAAAGGAAAGTTTGAGTTTTATGAATAGTCCAATGACAGCAGTCGGCAGGGAGGCGAGCGCAATCTTCCATACGGTTGATGTTTCAGGATTCTGAAAGTCGAAAGGTCTGTGAAAAAAAGAAATTACGAGGGAAGACAATCCTTTCCGGAAAAAAACAATGATTGCCGCAAAAGTTCCAAGATGAAGCATAATATCCATAAACATGTTTGGCTGCTCTACCTTGAAAAACTGTTGGAAGAGCACCAGATGACCAGAACTGCTGACTGGTAAAAACTCAGTCAGTCCTTGTATGAAGGATTGGATAACTGTATCTAATAGATTCATATTTTAACACTGAAAAGGACGTTTAGAATAAGGTTATAATTTAACAGGCAAGAGACCTGATGTCAAATTTATTTTTTATCTTGTGTCAACTGTTTGGCTGTAAAATGTCTCAAGTATTGATAGAGACCACCTACATGACCTGTTTCAAAATCAACAAGTTCTTTCAACAATTTGTCCACGTCAGGATCGTGTTTGTTGATCTCTTTGAACTTCTCATAGAAAAGGATGCTGTCCATTTCAAGGTTCAACCCGATTTTGATAGCTTCCAAAGGAGTCTTAAGGCCTTGGCTCAGTTTCAAGTTCGCCTTGAAATCTTTCATGAGGTTGGTTTCTGAGAATTGGTGGAAATATTCCTTTACGACTTTGTAATCATAGAGTAATTCAAACAGGTGACCTTCAGTGTAGTATTTTTTCTCGAATTCCTTGAGATGTTTGAGATGGTCATCCTCATCATGTGCAAGCTTCGTGAAAAGGTCTGCAATATCCTTGTCTTTCTTGAACTTCTGGGCGAATTTCAAAAACAGCGTCTTTCCGTTTTTTTCTATGGAATAGGCGATTTCCAACAGTTCCTTCAAACCAACTCTCTTCAAGCTCTTACCTCACTGACGATGGCAGTCCGTTTTTCATGGATAAAAATAATGAAGGAATATAAAGGATAGAAATTGGTTTGGCAAGAAAGGAAAAAACGAATCATGCAAACAAAACCAGGCTGGAAGCCATGACTGCCATGCCGAGAATAAGACCCGTAATGGCAACATGATGCTCTCCGTATTCTTCTGCAGTGGGCAGAAGTTGGTCCAAAGAGATGTACACCATGATTCCTGCCACAGATGCAAAGATGATGCCAAAGGTTGCATCAGTAAAAAAGGCGCGAAGAAAGAAATATCCTATCAAAGCACCTACGGGTTCGGAAAGCCCTGAGAGGAAAGAAAATCCGAAAGCCTTTTTTTTGTTTTGTGTGGCAAAATAGATTGGAACTGAAACAGCGATACCTTCAGGAATGTTATGGATGGCGATGGCAGCAGCAATGCTTATACCCATTGTTGGATCTTGCAAAGCTGCAATAAAGGTGGCGAGTCCTTCAGGGAAATTATGAATGCCGATTGCCAGGGCTGAAAAAATCCCCATGCGCAGCAGCTTTTTGCTGTACTTCTTCTCAGGTTTCGGATGATCGATGTTCCTGATTTCATGGGGATTCTCATAAGAAGGGACAAGCTTATCAATAAGCGCCATGACTAAGATGCCTGAAAAAAAAGCGATGACAGTGACCAAGTAGCCTGTTTTTCCTTCATAAACAGCACTCAAAGATGTTCGCGCTTTTGCAAAAATTTCGACTAAGGAGACATAAACCATGACTCCTGCGGAAAAGCCGAGAGACCCAGCAAGGAATTTTGGATCGAGTTTTTTTGAAAGAAAGGCGATTAGACTCCCAATCCCCGTGCAAAGACCTGCAAAGATGGTGAGGGATAAAGCGAAAATGACAGTATCGTTATTCATCACAGCGAAGACTCCTTGGAATAGTCCAATAATAACATCTTTCATGCAGGTTGTCAAGAAGGCGTCAGAGTGGATGGTGGATGGAAGATGGGGGATGGTTGGTTTGTTTTTTACTTCTGTCCTTAATGTTTACAAGCTCCGAAAACAATGGCTGTCCTGTTTGGTAAGTAAACCTTGAATCCGGAACCGTCTGCAACATAGTCCATCTTCTCATCAATCCTTCCAAATCCACCGAACAAGGGATTGTCTGTATTGAGGATCACTTTGTATTGTCCGGGTTTTACAGGGAAAGCGTAATCAGTGAAAGACTGGTTAGGATTGAAATTGAACAGGAAGAGCAATCCTGCCCTTTCATATAATATAACCTGGTCGCTTTCATGTGAATAGAGCTTATGAGCCCACAAGTCTTCTAAGCACTTCTCCTGCCGTATCAATTTTATCATGGCAGCGTCAAAATCAGCGAGATAGGAATAGCGGAGAAGCCTGTCATCAGCAAGCTGCCAAAGTCTTCGCGCATGTTTGTATGACCAGCCGTTTCCTTCCCGTGGAAAATCAATCCATTCAGGATGTCCAAATTCATTACCCATGAAATTCAGATAAGCGTTCCCACCGGCAGTCGCACTGAAAAGCCGGATCATCTTGTGAAGCGCTATTCCCCTGTCAATGATGAGGTTCTGCATATTCCTGGCCATGGAAAAATACATTTCCTTGTCCATCAACCTGAAAGCGATCGTCTTGTCACCAACCAGAGCCTGGTCATGGGATTCAGCGTATGTGACTGTTTTCTCTTCAGCTCTTCGTGAACTCGCTTCGTGGAAAAGGGAATTGACATTCCACTTTTCATCAGGAAGTTCCTTGATGATCTTGATCCAATAATCCGGCATGCCCATGGCCATCCTGTAATCAAAACCATAGCCGCCTTCAGAAACAGGAGAAGCAAGACCTGGCATACCGCTCATCTCTTCTGCAACAGTGACAGCCCTCGGGTTGACTTTGTGGATCAGCTTGTTAGCAAGTGTAAGATAGGTGATGGCATCCTTGTCCTGCCCGCCATCGTAGTACATTCCATAATTTGTGAAGTTCTCACCAAGACCGTGGTTGTAATAGATCATGCTTGTCACACCATCGAACCTGAATCCGTCCAGATGGTATTCTTCCAACCAGTACTTGCAGTTTGAAAGGAGGAAGTGGAGGACTTCTGGTTTTCCATAATCGAAACAGAGGGAATCCCACGCAGGATGCTCTCGTCTGTTGACATCCTTATGGAAATACAGATCTGGCGTACCATCAAACAGGGCAAGACCTTCATCGACATTTTTTACGGAGTGGGAGTGGATAAGATCCATGATCACTGAAATGCCATTTATATGGGCCGTATCCACAAGTGATTTCAAATCTTCAGGGGTACCGAACCTTGACGAGACAGCGAAAAAATTGGAAACATGATATCCGAAAGAGCCATAATAAGGGTGTTCCTGCACAGCCATGAGCTGAATCACGTTGTAACCAGCTTTCTTGATGCGGGGAATGATGTTGTCACGGAACTCAGCGAACGTGGCAATGCGTTCTTCTGCTGAAGCCATTCCTGTATGTGATTCATAGATGAGAGGTGGTTCATCAGGTCTTTTGTATTTTTGGGATTTCCATTCATAAGGTTGGTCAGGCATCCAGACTTGGGCATTATAGACTTTTGTGGAGTCATCCTGCACCATGCGTCTACCATAAGAGGGGAGCCTGTATGCTTCACCTCCATTCCAACGGATAAAGAGTTTGTATAACTGACCGTGTTTCAAAGCATCCTGGGGAAGCTCGATTTCCCAATTCCCGTTTTCAACAGGTTCCAATGCATACTGGAGCTTCACTTTCCAATCTGAAAAATCACCAACAAGATAGACTTCCGTAGCATGAGGAGCCCACTCCCGGAAAAACCAGGCGTGAGGTGTTTTTTGGAGTCCATAATAAAGATATCCGGAAGCGAAAGAGACGATATCTTGTCCTGCCAAGACCTTGCTTTCTTTGTCTTCTATATACTGATTCCGGTCAGTCAGCGCTTTTTCAAAAGGTTCAAGCCATGGGTCTTTTTTCATGAATAAAGGTTTCATAGATGTTCCTTTTGCCAGTTCTTGTTGGATTTTCCAGTTACACAGTATAATAATCACTGACGAACATGAAGTCAATAGAGGGAAAAGATAAACTGCTATAAAAGAACTGATGGATTTGAAAAAGCAGCTTTTTTTATTGCATACAACTATTTCATGATGTTGCAGGAATGAAAGGCAGAGCTTGCGGTTTTTTGGAAGGAAGGACAGGAAAAACATGCAGGTCTTCCTCTGTAATAATCCATTCCTTGATAAAAGGCTGCTTGAAAAATTGGAGTTTTCCCTGCAGCAAGGAAGCCGCGTCTTCAAACCATCTTCTGTACTGGTCCATGATAGGTGTGCTATGCCAGCTTTTCCCTTCAAAAATGACTTTCGTTGACGAGGAGAACTTATAGGCATATCGGGCAAGCATTGTGTCATAAGTCCTGAACTTGTTGCACTGTTTCATGCGGACGTCTTCCACATACGTTCCCCTACAATAGATCTGTCCTGACGCATATCCAAGGTCTTGTCCCACAAAAACAATCCTGGAAGCTCCTGTATAAAGCGCTATGTCAAGCGCAGTAGCAGAGACTGAACCGCCAGTCTGAAAACCGACGCTGTTCCTGAAATTTTGGGTGAATTCCCTGTAGTGAGGCTCCACAAAATCCTCTTCATTTCCTGTTTCCAAAGAACGTATCTGTTTTTTTGTATGGAACAGGAAGACCCGACCTTTGAAAAAATTTTTGATATGGGGTTGCGTTGAAACTTCCATGAAGAGATCCGCCTCTTCTACTTTTATGCCAAGAAAATCCCTCACATTATCCAATTGGCAATCCAGGCTTACAACAATATCCGGCATGACACCGTTTTTCACACAAGCCTTCAAAGCCGTATCAACACAAATCATCCTGAACCGTTTCCTGGTTTTGCGTAGGACATCCATGGCACTGTCTAGCGAAGGACCTGCATTAATCACGAGCACAGGCTCATTTTTGAAAACATTCTTATAGGATAAGGGAGTAAAACAGCGGGATGCGGCCTTCCTGTTCTTGGAAATATTTCTTTCCCAGGTCTTGCGAAATTTGTTTGTAATAAGCATGTTGCTGTACAAGGTCCTGAAAAGCGAAACGATCCTTTCTTCCATATCTTTGAATTTGTTTTCAAGATGTGCTACAATGCCTGGATTCTTCAGGATTTTGTATTTAAATGATGAAGGCGCATCAGTATAATACTTGTTTTCAATGATGTTTTCAGGAGTTACGAGAGACGTCAGATCCGTAAACCGTATCTCTTTCCTGTCCAAAAGGGAAAGTCCTTCAGGAGTCTCTTTTAGGATGTTCCAAAGTTGGTTGTCAGGATCGACACAGACGATCAGGATGTCACGTTTTAAGATAGCTGCTTTCTCAAGAAGCTTTGTAAGGATAGAGACTGTAGTCAACGCAAAAAGAACCAGAACATCCGTTTTTTCAAGCTCTGCAGCCTCGACATAGTGGAGGGCTTCTTTTGTCGGATTGATCCTGCTTTCAAACGAGACAGGTTTCCCTTCGATGATTATGGTATTATTCATGCCGGATTTTATTCTTTTTATTTTGCAAGATATTTTTTGAATCTTTTCAACGAAGCCTTTACGTTTTCCAACGCTGTGCCACCGTATGATATTTTCTTGTTCACGGATTTTTTATAGTCGAATACCTCAAAGACATCGTCGCTGATTTTTGGTGTGAAGGACTTGTACTCTTCCAAGGAAAGCTGTTGGAATGTCTTGTTGGTTTTGAGGCAATGCCTGATGACGGCTCCAGTGATGTGATGAGCGTCCCTGAACGGGATCCCTTTCAGGACCAGATAATCTGCTAAGTCTGTGGCAAGCATGAAATTCTTATCCAAAGATTTTGTGATGTTGTCTGTCTTGAACCTGATGTTTTTCATCATTTCAGAAAAGACCTTGAGTGTAAGCTTGATGGAATCTATGGTGCTGAAAAGTATGGGCTTGTCCTCCTGCAGATCGCGGTTGTAAGTAAGGGGCAGGCCTTTCATCATGATCATGTGAGCATTGAGATTTCCAAGGATACGTCCTGTCCTTCCCCGCACAAGTTCGAGAATGTCCGGGTTTTTCTTGTTGGGCATGATGCTACTGCCTGTAGTGAAAGCGTCGTCAATCTCAACAGCTCCGAATTCGCTAGTGTTGAATATGATCATGTCCTCTGACAACCTGCTGAGATGAACCTGAATCTGGGAAGCTGCGAAGAGGAAAAAAGCCTGGTAATCGCGATCACTCACAGTGTCCATGGAGTTTTCAGAGACTTCAGAGAAGCCAAGCTGTTTTGCCAGGAAAGCGCGGTCTGTCTTGTAATTCACACCAGCAAGAGCACCCACACCCAGTGGCAGAACATCCGTTTTTTTGAATGCGAGCGTCATGTTCTCAATGTCCCTTACAATCTGTGAGGCAACTGCAAGAAAATAATGGCCTGCAGATACCGGCTGAGCCTGCTGGAGATGTGTGTAGCCGGGAATGATGACATTGATATTCTTTTCAGCAAGCCCAATGATAACTTCAAGATATTTCCTGAGAAGTACTATGATTTCGGCAATCTCATCCTTAAGATAGAGTTTTGTATCAACAGCGACCTGGTCGTTTCTGCTCCGGGCGGTATGGACTTTTCCACCAATTGCACCAATACGTTTAATGAGAGCAGCTTCTATATTCATATGGACATCTTCGTTCTTTGCGTCAAATATGAATTTTTCAGAAGCAATCTCTTTGCTTATGGATAAAAGCCCTTTTTTTATCTTGGAGAATTCAGCAGAGGTGAGGATCCCTGTCTTTTTGAGCATTGCAATATGTGCAAGCGAGCCCGCAATATCATAGAGAGCTAACCTGTGGTCAAACGATACGGATTCAGTCAAATCAAGGAGAAGTCCGGAAACTTCCTTATCGAACCTTGAAGACCAAAGATTTTTCTCTTTTGCCATGTTCTGCTCCCTGTTGGATAATAGGAAATATAGCCCCATTACATTGAAAATGCAAGTTAGTGCCTTTGAAATGAGAGGTATAAAAGATTAAGGTTCTGTATAATTGCCAACCGCTAATGTAAAACAGGGGTCCTCTAGCAACACAGGAGCTTTTTTCAAAGATGATCTGACTTTGTACATTCCCAAATCAGAACTAATCCAGAGTCATTCCAAAAGCAGTCTGAATGAAGTGTTTGATTTTTTTTATTCTCTCACAGAATTCTATGCGTGGCTTGACAATCCTCTAAAATACTGATAAATTATAAAAAATCATAGATTTAACATGATCATATCGGAATTTCAGTGCAAATGGCGGTAATCATGAATCTTAAACTCAAAATCATACTTTTTATAATTGGACCAGTGGTTTTTGGACTTGTGGGAGTTGTCATCTATCTTTCGTATTTCCAGTATAAACCCAATATCCGACATGAAATCCTACAAAGAATCGAGTATCAGGTGGATAGCCGCAAAACAGAAATAAGCCAGCTTCTGGCAAACAGGATCCCTTATTCCAATTTTCGTCAGACCGTCCTGCCAATCCTCAAAGCCAATGAAGAAGTGGAATATGTCCGCCTTTATAGATCTCATGGAAAAGGATGGGCTCAAATCTTTGGTATTATTGTTCGTGATCGGGCTATTTATAAGAAGTCAAAAGGAGAAATGGCACAGGAAGAACATATTATGGTTCTCAACGAAATGCGTGGGAAATGGGTTCCTGTTCCAGTTATAAACCCAACAAGTTATTCTTCCAAGACCAACACAGAAGTAAAAACGAACAGGCAAATAGGATGCAGATTCAACATGCTCAGCATATTGTCCAACGAGCAACGCATCTGGGATCAGGCAACCAATACATTGGCTGGTCTCATACAGAAAACAGAAAAAATGAGGGCGGATATAGCTCCTTCAGCATTAAAACCCATCCCTGAACCGCCTTTGGATAATGAAACTGCAATGATTGTACGTTCACTCCTCCAAAGGACTAATAGTTATTTTCGTGGGGACCATCGTGACTTTCTTTACATCTTTTGGGAAGATGGATTGTTGAAACAGGTTCGTATTGAACTCATACTTACTATGCGGACGCATCTCAATAAGATTTGTGCGAATTTGAATCCTTTGTTGAAAAAAAACGAACGAAAGGATGTCTTTTATTGGAAATTAAAACAGATGAAGACTGTCAAACAGAATCTGACAGATGTCTGCGGACTTTTTTATTACATCAACCATACGCTTTTAGGAAAAGTCAAAGTTCTCCAACAGGATGGAATTCTTTTATATCCTCAATCAGATGTGATTGGATTGAAAACGGGTTTAAAAAACATTGTAAGGGTTGTTTCTGTTGTTAGGACTATAGAGGGCTTTCCAACAGCACGTATTGAAGTAGGAGTTTCAGACAATAAGATCACAAAACGTCTCTCTCCTATCGTCTGGAATGGAATGATTTCCGCATCGATATTTTTAGGATTTGCAATAACAATAGGACTAATCCTGGCACTATATCTTATCTATCCTATCCGTATCCTTGAAAAAGGCTCCTTGGAAATCAGAAGAAACAGATCTGCCAGAATCAAGATGAAAAGAAAAGATGAGTTTGGGGTTCTTGCACAGACCTTGAATTCCTTGTCTGACGATCTGACAGAAGAACTGAGGAAATATGAGATGCTTTATGCTGAAGCTACAGAAGACCAGCTCACCAAACTGATGGTCAGAAGATACTTTATGGACATATTGGGAAAGGAAATTTCCGATGCTGGCCGCGAGCACAGGTCCACTTCTCTTCTCATGACAGACATCGACCATTTCAAGAAATTCAATGACACCTATGGTCATCAGACCGGGGACAAGGTTCTTGCTGCAGTTGCGGCTGTGATCAGAAAAAACCTGAGACAGTCAGGTATTAAGAGCGATATTGCAGGTAGGTATGGTGGTGAAGAGTTTTGCGTATTGCTTCCTCTTGCCAAAAAAGCCGATGCTATGGAAGTTGCTGAACGTATCCGGAAAAACATCGAGGGGATGACCCTTGTTTCAGACAAAGGTGAACAATTGAAAGTGACCCTGTCAATAGGTGTTTGTACATCCTTGGATTCAAGAATAAAACCAGAGGAATTGATTGAAAAAGCGGACAAAGCCCTCTATGCATCCAAGGAAAACGGAAGGAATCGGGTGACTTTCTGGGAACCAGAGAAAACATAAACGTTTCATTTGGCTTCAGACAATCCTGTTGCCGAAGGTAATTCTGGCTAGATGGTCATGTTGATTTTTTTTCGGAAAATTCGTTGTTAATAGGAATATGCAGCGTCAATACAAGGTTTTTTTCCAATCAAGCTGAGTCAACAGTCATGAAACAAGAGACGTTAGCCATTGTCTCTTTCAGGTTTGCCGTATATATCCATGCTGCAACATGTGAGTCTGCGCTTGTTAACCTGATGTCTTTTTTTATTTTTCTACGAAAACATATCCCTTTTTTACTACCCTGCTAATCTTATTAACTGGTATCCCGTAAGCCTTTATAGGATTCTTGTTAATATCGCAAGTGACCTGGAATCGCCATGGAGAGAGGATTTTTACAGCCTTGATGCCTTCAGGTTTTTTCTTCAACATCATTCTGAGGTTGTAGGGAAAGGGAAGCGAAATATCAAATATGGAATCTGTAAACTCAGCTGATATCTTTTTCTCGGGATCTACCAAAATTTTGTTGACTTTCAGACCTTTTGGCAGCCAATGGTTGAATTTTTCCTTGAGACTTTCCAGTTCAGGAACCTGCATCACTTGTACTGTCATGATTTCGCATTCACTTTCAAATCCCAGGGAAAGCGGTGACTGGAACGCTATTCTTTTATGTGGATTGAACCCGAATGACCGTCTTACATCCAGACCTGAAATATTCAATGCCTGTTCCATGATGTGGACAATATCAAGATGTGACAGAAAACGGATAAGCCCCAGTTTTGTGTAAAATATTTCCAACACATGGAAAGGAATGGTGTGATCCGCTGGCTCTCCCTTCGGTTTAGCTCCCCAACAGGAATCTCCTGTTTTTTTGTATGTGATATTTTTCGCATTCCTGCTTCCACAGACTCCACAACCATAACAGTCCTCGTCCTTGCAACTTTTTGTGGGGATAGACTGTATGGATTTCTCATATTCCCGTTTGAAAAAACCTTTCTTGAATCCAAAATCAATATGATCCCAGGGCAATATGGATTCTTGATCAGAAGAGTGGCTGTTTTCATATTTGTCAAGGAGTGGTTCCCAGATCTCATATTTGAACTTGTCATCCCAGGAATCGAAGCGCGCGCCTTTCAGCCAGGCCTCATAAATCACTTTTCCGAAATCGCGGTCAGCTTTTGTCATGACCGCTTCGAATCTTGCCATTTCCACGCTGTGCCATTTGATGGATACGTTCTTGTATCTTACTGATCGCTTGACCTGCGTAAGAAACTCTTTCGACTTTTCAACAGGAAGCTGTTTCAGCCATTGCAGAGGTGTTCCGGGTTTTGGAATGAATGGTGTCAGATGAAAAGTTATGTTCACCTTGGGATTCAGTTTACGTACAAATTCTGAAAATTCATTCATTCCTCTGATGTTCTCTTCCATCTCATGTTCAAATGGGAATCCGTACATGAGGTAAATCTTCATACTGCGCCATTTGTTCTCCACGACTTTCCTGATAATCTCAAGGAAAGCGGGATAGTCCAGATCCTTGTTGAGGAAAGCCCGCACAGCAGGAGACATGGATTCAAGTGCAAATGTGAGCCCCGTCTTTTTTATTTCACTGAAAGAGGAAAGGATGTCCGTATCAAAAGCGTCTATACGCAAGGAGGGAAGAGAGATGTTGACGTGTTCCTGTTCTAATGCCTTATTGAGATTGGGAAGCATCTCAAAAAGTTTGTCATAATTGCTGATGCTCAGGGAAAGAAGGCTCATCTGCTGGTAGCCGGTTGATTTGATGATGTTTACAGCAGTGTCAATCACTTTTTCAGGAGAGCGTTCTCGTAGAGGCCTGTAAAAATAGCCGGCCTGACAGAACCTGCAGCCGTTCAGACAGCCACGTGCCACTTCAAGGATAGCCCTGTTCTGTGGTATATTCAAAAGGGGGACAATCTGTTTTTCTGGAAAAGGAACCAGGTTGAGATCTTTGACTGTCGCAGGAAGAACTGATTTTTTTTGAGGATCAATGATGTTTTCGGTCTTTTCCATTGACCTTATCTGGTTCGTGATACGATAGCTTTTTTTCCAATGATGAGGGACATAAACGCCGTCAATGCCGGAGATTTTCCGCAGGTAATCTTCCTTTTTCATTTCTTTTGTGTAGCTGTTTAACAGATCTAAAAGGACTTCTTCTGCATCACCAAGAAGGAACAGGTCAAAGAAATCAGTGTAAGGTTCAGGGTTGATCAAGGCAGGTCCGCCGCCAATGATGACAGGATCTTTCTGCCCCCTTTTTTTTCTTAGAGGATGTAGGTGGGAAAGGTCTAGGAAATGGAGGATATTCGTAGCTGTCAATTCAGACTGGATCGTGAAACCTATGAAATCACAGTCATTCAAGAAAATCCGGTTTTCAAGAGTGAAAAGAGGCAAGCCTTTTTTCAAGATTTGCCTTTCCATATCAGCATCAGGAAGGAAAGCGCGCTCTGCAGCAACGTTTCTCATCCTGTTGAGGATTTCGTAAAGGATTTTAAGGGAAAGGTTGGCCATGCCAAGGTCGTAAAGGTCAGGATAGACAAGTGCGAATAGTATTTTATCATCTTCTGACAGGTCTTTTTTGATCATGTTTATTTCGTTGCCAATGTAACGGCCAGGCTTGTTTACATGATTAAGCATGGATTCAAGTGTTTTGAGGGAAAGGGTTCGCATAAAGATCCTTAAATATCCTACAATCTGAAAGTATTGAATGAAAATGAATTATTTAGCCATGCTCCATTTATAATGCGTTCTTGGGGAATAATTGAAACGCGACTTAGCTCCAAACTGGAAATATAAAAAAGACCTGCTATATTAAAGCTATCCTTACTAGGAGAAAGCC
>DYKD01000132.1 GCA_020722765.1 Brevinema andersonii
GCGTTGAAAAACAAAAAAGGATGATGGCCAAAAAGACCATCACGGAATCAGGTAATTTTCATAAATAGGCATTATGCGATGAACAAAAAATATAAATATCACTATTCAGAAGACTTTGAACAGTTCAGGATAAGTTTTGAAAAAGACAAGAATTTTTACTATTGGTTCACCCCATTATGTCGAGTAGATACAATAAGCGCGTCTGATAAAACCATCGGCACGCCAACGATAAAAAAAATTGAAGACGAGCCTGGGAATACCGTTTTTGAGATAGACTTCAAAAGCACTGTCTGGCAGGAGAAAAAAGCCTACATGAGATTCGCCAATGATGGCGTGGAATATTTCGTGAAAGTCAAAGGGAAAGGAGTCATTGACAGAATTTATTATTTTACGGGTATTATAGATGAAAAGCTTTTCGGCTCAGTGCCAGGCTTCGACAGCTTTATTCCAGGATGCACGAATTTTCTCACTAAAAAAGAACTTTTCACGAATGAATTTTTCAGTATTAGCGTCAATAATGACACAACACATTGGGGACATTCCCTCTGCAGTGGACCTTTTATTTACATGTTCTCGCGCTATGAGTCAAAAATGAAGATTTGGGCTGGGCTACTTGCCGAAAAGGGGCGCAACAGCTTTGATTCATTTGACTTTAACCACAAACCACCGGAAATGGAGCGCGAAAGTGAAAGCATTCTCAACACCCAGTCTTTTTCCGTAAATTATTCAGGGCATTTGAGTGTTGACGGGGAGTGGAAAAGTCCCAGCCTGTTCATCGGTTTTTCAAAAAACAAGATTTCCGCCATCAAAGATTATTGTCTTTTGTTGGAAAAGAAAAATGCTATTCCAGAAGCGGATTCCGGTAAAGTAAGAAATGTATGGCACTGGAATCCGATATTCTGCGGCTGGCATGAGCAAGTAGCGTTAGGCAGAATGAAAATGAAAGTAAAAACCTTTTCGAAGGAAGAGCTTGAAGGTGGCAGTTTCATAATGGATGAATGTACTCAGAAAAACTATGAAAAATGGAACGATATCCTGCGCGAAAACAAAATTCCATTCGGCACCTTGATTGTTGATGCCAAGTGGCAAAAAGAGCTTGCGCTTTTTAACGTGGATGAACGCAAGTGGCCGGATATGCGTGGATTTATTGATTCCTGCCACGGACGAGGGATAAAGGTTTTACTGTGGATACAAGCATGGACAATGGAAGGCCTTGATCCAAGCCTATGTATCAAAAAAGACGGCATCCCTGTCTCCATGGATCCAAGCAATCCGAAATACAGAAAAATATTGGAAGATGGTGTCGAGCATATCTTGAGTTCCGCCCCAGGCAATTTGAATGCCGATGGTTTAAAGATAGACGGCACCTGTGGAATCCCCTCTGGCAAAGGAGTTAAAAACTTCGGGGACGTATACGGTTTCGAACTACAACATCTCTATACTGAAATCATCTATAGAAAAGCGCTCGCCATAAAAAAAGATGCCCTTGTCTCCCTTTACATAGCAAACCCTTATTTCCGCGACGTGTGTAATATGGTCAGGCTTGGCGACCTTTATACGGTTTACGGAAGACCGATTGATACACTGAGAGAGAGGGCTGACATTGTAAAAAGCGCCATGAAAGGAAAACCTATAGACACTGATGGCAATTTGAGATTTTCCATTGAAGATAATTACATGATGGAACTTGATGAACAGCTTGACGTTGGAATCCCATGCATTTATCAAGCGGAAAATCTTTATCAGCACAGGAGTTTTGTGAAAGCTGTTTTTAGAAAATTCACAAAACATGATTACAATGCCATAAGAAATATTTTCGGAAAATACATCGAGTCAATTGCAAGTAAAAAGAGCTGATCCAAGAGGAAAAATATCGGAAATTGTTGGGGAAATACTTGTAAAATACATTCAGGGATATGTTTCACGCGTTGAAAAACAAAAAATAATGCTGCCTAAAAAGACCATCACGGGATTAGAAATTTACTACGGATGCTAGGCCAAAATATGGAATAATTAAAAAAAAGTGGAAATTGAACTTGACACGAAACCAGTTTCGTAGTATTGTAGCGGAAATTAAGAGAAAACTCCAGCATCAGTGGTAATTGCCAGACAGAGGTGCAACAGGACAATGGGTGGAATCAACATAGACGGCTTGGCCAGACAGCTGGGATTGTCCAAATCAACGGTTTCAAAGGCTTTGAACAACCGTTCTGATGTTGGGAAAAAGACAAAGAAAAGGGTCAGGGCTCTTGTCGGCAGGCTGAATTACACGCCGAATCATTTTGCCCGGGCGCTGAACTTCAAGAAAAGCAGGCTCGTCGGTATGCTTATGCACACTGATATTGCCGAAGGCTTTTTTGTACAGCTTATGAAAAGCATTTCCAATGAATTGCGTAATCATGGATATGTTGTTGTCTTTTCATCTTCGGAAGGATCAGGGAAGAGGGAAAAGGATATCATAGAGGAATTCATGAAGCGTCTGGTTGATGCCACTATACTGATGCCGTGCTTGAATTCCGATGTCAGAGCGATAAATAAAATGATTGATGGAGGGTGCAAGCTGGTCACTGTTGACAACTATGTGGAAGGCATTAAAGCACCGTTTATTGGAACTGACTTTGCTCTTGGGGCATATCTTGCCGCAAAACACCTGATTGATTCTGGCCACAGGACCATAGGATACATCGGCGGCCCCAACCGGGCATATAGCGCCAGGGAACTGAAGGATGGCTACAGGAAGGCTCATTACGAATCTGGCCTTAAAATCAACGAGAAGCTGATCGTGGATTGTGAATATGATGAAAGTGAAGCCAAAAATAAGTTCATTAATTTGAAGAAGGCCAATTCTGCAATGACAGCAGTTCACTGCTCCCAGAGTTCAATAGCTCATGGAGTATTATCTGCTGCGCTTGATTTAGGACTGAATATTCCAGAAGATATTTCAGTTGTAAGCTCAGGAAGCACTCCTAAGCTCACCTCGCTTGATCAAAAGTTTGACGAAATTGGGAGACTTGCAACAAGAATTCTATTGGATTATCTGGAAGGGGAAAAAATCCCTCTGAAATCAGTGATTGCGCCCGAATTGGTCGTCAGAAACTCCGTCAAGCAATTACCGTGATTTTTTGCCATGTTTACGAAACAAGACCTTAAATGATACCTGAAAAAGTGATAATAAAAAAAGTGATGGCCAAAAAGGCCATCACGGAATCAGATCAGCTATAGAACAGGATTGGCGAACATGAAGAAGGAACTGAAGATTGGCATTGTCGGGCTTGGCAACATGGGGGCGGCCCATGTGGGATATGTGAAGGCCATGGAGAGGACGAAGCTTGCCGCGGTCTGTGACTCCAGGGAGGAAGTTGCCGGGAAGATTGCCAGGGAAAACGGAGCGAAGGCATGGACCGACCCGGGCAGGATGATGAAGTCCGGCGAAATAGATGCTGTGATCATTGCGACCCCCCATTACAGCCATCCCGAGCTTGCGGTAGAGGCATTCCGGTGCGGGCTCCATGTCATGTGCGAGAAGCCCATAGCCGTTCACAAGGCGGATGCCATAAAGATGATCTCGGCGCACAGGAAGAACAGGAAGCTTGTCTTTTCGGCCATGCATCAGCTCAGGTGCGATGGATTGTACGGCAAGCTGAAAAAGCTCATTGATTCAGGCGAACTCGGTGAGATCAGGCGCATATGCTGGATAAACACAAACTGGTTCAGGACGCAGAGGTATTACGACTCATCGGCCTGGCGCGCCACATGGAAATGGGAGGGTGGAGGAATCCTGTTGAACCAATGCCCGCACTACCTGGATCTCCTCCAGTGGTTCTTCGGCATGCCTTCCAGTGTCCGGGCCTTCTGCGGAATCGGAAAATTCCATGACATTGAAGTCGAGGACGATGTCACCGCGTATCTGGAGTACCCGGACGGAGCCACGGGCGTCTACATGTCTTCGACCGGGGAGTCTCCCGGCACCAACAGGCTGGAAATATCATGCGACAGGGGGCGGCTTGTCGTCGAGGGAGGAAAAATCAGCTTCAACCGGACGGAAATATCGGTTTCAAAGTTCTGCAGGGAGAGCGATAAGCTCTTTGGCGGTCCTGATGCCTGGAACGTGGACGTGCCGTGCCGGAATGACACTGCAGGCCACAGGAAGATACTTGAGAACTTCAGGGATGCCATCCTTGACGGGGCTGGACTTATTGTGGACGGAGAGGACGGGATCAATTCCGTCGAGCTTGCAAACGCGATGATCCTGTCATCCATGAAGAACAAGACAGTGAAACTTCCTATTAACGCTCTCGGATACGAACGCCTGCTCAAGGGGCTCATGAAAAAATCAAATTTCGGAAAGAAAAAGGTAAAGGCGGGGACAGTCGATTTCGCTGCGTCGTTTACAAAAACCTGAAAAAGTGATAGGAAAAAGATAAAATGGGGTCTTGACTTTTTTTAACAT
>DYKD01000044.1:0-21210 GCA_020722765.1 Brevinema andersonii
AAAAAATTGGAAAGGCGCACTCTTTTCTGCATATTGCTATACGACATGTCTGTTTGAAAATAACAGCAATTTTTGTCGTAATTGAATTTTAATTTTTATAAAGTGATGATAAATGGCTAAAATAAATCGAAATGAACCATGCCCATGTGGAAGTGGTAAAAAATATAAAAAATGCTGCTTTCCAGATACTAGTAAAAACAATGAATTAATAAGAGCTATACAATTATCGAAATCAAAAGATAACGTAATAAAAATATTGTCAGAAAAATCAAAAATTTTCACCTTTAAAGTAAGATTGCTTTCGTCCCCTAATGAAATGACAGATAAAGAAGTTTACAGGATTATAAAAATAGATGGAAAGCATACTTTATATGATTTACATCTAATCATTCAAGATGCATTTAATTGGGATAATGATCATATGTATTCATTTTATCTTGGAAAAAGCATAAATGATAGAAAGAATGAATATAGCTCTAATCCTTTGGGAGAACATATAACATCAACTTTTGGAGAACAAACAAAATCAGCGGCAGATACTCAAATTAGAGATTTAAAGTTGAAGGTAAATAAGAAATTTATGTATTTATTCGATTATGGCGATCAAATACTGCATAAAATCACTGTTTTAGGAATTGAAGATTTACCTGAAAACACTTATGAAAACGGTAAGATTATAAAAAAAATCGGAAAAGCTCCAAAGCAATATATTAATAAATATTGATTTAACACCCAAGTGGATTTATGAATAATAACGAGTTAATCTGCAGCAAAGGTATGCGCAGGGTTGGCCAAAAACACTGCGCATGAGCGGCGAACGTTATACGAAATTACCGTGGCAAGAAAAGAAATGTGGCGCGCGAAGAAAAGATTCAACTTCTCACTTGACATATCATTATCTATTGACTATATTAGTAAGACCATCTTACAGGAGCAGTTGTATGATTGATACAGCAATTACTAACCTTTCCTCAAAAGGTCAAATCGTAATCCCAAATAAAATCAGAAAAATAATGCATTTATCTATTGGATCAAAATTTTTTATTATTACTGATGGTTCTAATTTAATTTTAAAACCTATGATAGAACCAAAACTAAAAACTTTTGAACGTTTAATTGCTATAAGCGAAGACTTTGTAAAACGTGAAAAAATTAAAAAATCAGATCTTATTAAATCAATTAAAAAAGTTAGAAATGAAAATCGGAATATTTCGTGACAAGACTTATACGGATTTTATTGATAATGATGCTAACGCTTTCCTGCTTTGTTCATGGTAGTCAGGACAAAAATCTTCTTCTGTTCATGGCTGACAAGAACATGGAACTGGGAAACTTTTCAGCTGCGTTGAATACATACATCTCCTTGCTTGCCAATGATCCGAAAAACCCTATCCTCAATAATAGGGTCGGATACGCATACTACAAATCAGGCCATTACAACAAAGCCCTGTCTTATCTTGGGAAAGCGCATCTGTTGAACCCTACGAACGCAGCCATCCATAACAATCTGGGAGTCTGCTATTACAGGATGTCCGACTATACGAATGCTGAACAGCATTACAGGAAAGCTGTTTTCTTAAACAAAGAAAACCCAAAATACCACTTCAACCTTGCTGCCACATGCTTTTACCAAAGGAAATACGCGACCTGTCTGGAGCATCTCCTGAAGTCATATAAACTGGATAAGGACTACGTGGCAGACCGTGCTGACAGGAAAAAGAGCCTGAAAGCCGTAAAAGAAATGCGCCAGAAATATCCGGACGACAAAGAGCTGGCAGAGTTAGAAAAACGCATCAGCAAATTAAACAAGTAAAAATCTTCTGGTTATAATCCCATTTTTTTCATTTTCTGCCAAAGAGCGACCCTGCTGATACCCAGCAGGCGAGCCGTTTCTGACCTGTTATAGTTCACTGATTTCAGTATCTCCGCAAGCCTCTCTTTTGTCACAGTATTCCTGGATCTGGTCCTGATATTTTCTACGCCATAAATTTCACTGATGGGCTTTATATCAATCTGACTCCTGATTTCTGCAGGCAAGTCTTCAACCCTTATTTCCGGACCTGTACAAAGCACGAACGCATGTTCAATGGCATTTTCCAGTTCCCTTATGTTTCCGGGAAACGGATATTCCATCAGCAAGCGCATCGAATCCTGTGAGACAGTCGCTATTTTTTTTCCAGTAAGGGCATTGAACTTCCTTATGAAATGACTCACCAGAAGAGGCAGATCGTTCTTATGCAATCGTAGGGGCGGAGTTTCAACAGGAAAAACATGAAGCCTGTAAAAAAGATCTTCCCTGAACTCTCCCTTGCGCACTAGTTCCTTTATGTTCCTGTTCGTAGCTGCAATAATCCGGATATCAACAGGAATCTCTTTTGAACCGCCTATGCGCTGAAGGGACCTTTCCTGCAAGACACGTAAAAGTTTTATCTGGATCAAGGGGGAGATTTCTCCAATCTCATCAAGGAAAATTGTCCCGCCTGAAGCCTGTTCAAACTTTCCCTGCATATCCTTGTAAGCACCCGTAAAAGACCCTTTCACATGTCCGAACAGCTCGCTTTCCAGCAGTGTTTCTGGCAGGGCTGCACAATGAACAGCAATAAACGGCTGGGCTTTTCTATCCGAAAGGTCATGTATGGCACGCGCAACAAGCTCCTTGCCAGTTCCACTCTCACCAGTAATCAATGTCGTCACATGGGGAGAAGCGGCTGCCTTATTGATCCTTTCATATAACTGAAGCATGAGATTGTCCTTGCCTACAAGCCCATGATAGATGGTGATTCCTGAACCTGTTGGTTCAATCATAGTGCATAAGGTACTGAAGGAAATATCGCTTAAAGTAAAAACAACAGAGAACGGTTTTTCAAAAACACGAATCTGGGCGTACATCTGCCTTAATGTCCCTGAAGCGTCGTGTATGAAAATATTCCTACGCCCATCACCTGGTTTTGAGATGTCAATGCATTTAAAAACATCCATTGGTACATTGTCAACATCTGAAACCTGGAACTTGACAAACTTGTAAGATGACTGGATGGCTTTCTCCCTGGGAATGCCGGTCAGAACCTCCATTTCAGAATTCCAAGATGTGATTTTTTTATCCTGACCAATGCAG
The DNA here is from genome assembly GCA_020722765.1 of Brevinema andersonii. Classification (GTDB taxonomy): domain Bacteria; phylum Spirochaetota; class DYKD01; order DYKD01; family DYKD01; genus DYKD01. Next base: position 3,116 of record DYKD01000044.1, read on the forward strand.
AAGACCGCGAGAGGAAGCTTATCAAATGAGAGAGAGCTTGAAGACAAATGATACCTCCGTAAATTATTGCAAACTTAATGTTAAATTAGTAATAATACATTAATCAATTACAATAAGCTAACATATTTATCAATCCAATGTCAAGTTTAACTGATTTTTATTTTGGCACAGTAATTGCATTAAAATTAGATATCTTAGATAAAGGAGTGAATCATGGCTATCAAGATTTATTCAACACCATCCTGCAGTTACTGTACTGCCGCAAAGCGATATTTCAGAGAAAAAGGCATATCTTTTTCTGACTACGACGTTTCGCGTGATCCTGCAAAAGCGGATGAGATGGTCAGGAAGTCAGGACAAAGTGGAGTGCCTGTGATAGACATCAACGGGAAAATCATAATAGGTTTTAACAGACCTGCAATAGATAGTGCCTTAAAATAATAGCCAACAATGGCCGTAACAATACTAAAACAGAAATGCCCACAAAGCCACAGATGTCCTTCCGTAAATGTATGCCCTGTAAAAGCGCTCAAACAGGTAGGTCATGCGGTCCCTCAAGTTATTGAAGAGAAATGTAAGGACTGTAATATTTGTGTGGATTACTGTCCAACGGGTGCCATTGCACCTAACAACTAAGGACTCATAATGACGGGTAAAACAAAACGGAGGCTATCAACATTGAAAACCATACTCATGACCCTGGCTGGAGCTTTATTGGGGTTTCTCTATTATAAATTTGTTGGATGCAAGACAGGAATATGCCCCATATCATCAAACCCCATAATATCATCGGTTTATGGTGCGATAATAGGATTGATATTGTCATTGCCTTAACAGGGAAGATTCTTATTCAACCAATTCATCAGGCCAGACAAACTCAAGTCCTTTGGCTTTAACCTTATCATAATTCTTCATAAGGACTGTCATTGTAGACTGTTTTGTACCATGTCCAATACCAATAACTTTTCCTTCTTTCAAAGCGATTCTTACCAGATGGTCAAACTGTTTTTGGACATACGCTTCACTATTTTCATTGTCAAGAAACACTTCACGTTTGCCATATTTGACACGCATCTTTCCTGCGATATATTCTCCAACAGAATCAGCACTTGTATAACTGTCGATAAAAAACATCCTACGCGATCTTAAGACCTGCATGACGACTGTCATGACACGAGGATTTGAAGTGGCAAGGCTTCCTTGATGATTGTTCATTCCTTTAGCAGGCACCTGCCTGATGCTGTCATTGAGGATGTTTTTTATCTCATCAGCAGTCATATTTGTAAGTATGGTTTTTTCTTCAAGCCTCATTTCACGCGCTTCCCACCCTTGCGGTTCCAATGGCTGATGCAGCATGATCATGAATCTTTTTATTGTCTTCAGCTTAGCTACGCGTTTTGCAGTATTCGGTTTGTTGGGCATGACTGAAAAGGTGATTTTTCCCGGGAAAGCGATGAATTTCTGGAAAAGCCTGTCAGGTTCAGATCCGACATCATCCAGGATAATGACAATTTTTCCTTTTACGACTGGCTTCCCAACATCAGCAGGCTTGTTAATGTTCGTTTCAGACCCAGATGGTTCGACCAAAGGTTCTACTGGCTTTTCCTTATCAGTCGAATCCGGAAGAGGAGCGACAAACTCAATCTGATAAAAGACAATCCCGTAAAACCCTATTTTCATGGTTGTCAGCTTTTCGCCATCCTGCTTTTTTTCTGAAAAAAACAGGATGCGGACTTTCTGTGTTCCTGGATCAGATGAAAGCTGTTTGGCGATCTTTTTTCTCAAGATGGCAGTGGATGCCTGATACTCATATCTTTTATATGTATAAAGATAGGGCTGCCCGGATTCCACGTTTTCCTGTTGTACTGACAGGAGCAAGGACGATGTCTCATCAATCCCTTCGAGAATACCGTCAACAACAAGAACAGTCCGTTTTGAAAGGAGAAGCAGATTTTCCTTTTTCTGGAATGTCAGATAAAGAAGTGAAACCAAGACACTTACAAGCAAAACGAGCAGTAAGGTCAGTCCGATGACAAGCGAGCTTTTTCTGTTCTTTGATGTCCTGCGTTTAGCCATAACTCTCTCATATACTTACAATGAAAACCGCGACACAAAATACCATCTACATAAAATTAATAAAATTTTCCTGAAAATGCGAATAAACACCTATATCCTGGAATTGTAAAATGACTCTCTTTTTCCTATCTTTAGGATATGAAACATGATTTTAAAAAAATGTATTACCAGATCATCCATTTCCTTTTTCCTTCGGACTGCGTCTGCTGTCATAAGCCGTTATCAGAAACAGCACCAGTATGTCCGTCTTGTCTGGGACGGCTGCCTGTCATCAAACGGAAAACATGTAAAACATGCAGCATGCCCATGGATGATGAAAGTACAGACGAGATTTGTGACTTTTGCAAATCCGCCTCTCTTCATTTTACTGAACTGAAAGCCCTTTGTTTCTATGAAACACCTGTTATAGAACTTGTCCATGCCCTTAAATTCGGGAAGCGGCATTCTGTCGCAGCAGTCATAGCAGACGCAATCTGCAAACACATGGATCATACTTATCTTAAGCCAGATATCATGATCCCCATCCCCTTGCATAAGAAACGTCTCTCAGAAAGGGGATTCAACCAAAGCGAAGAGATCCTGTCACGAATAGCCAAAAAAATGAAAGTCAAATATCTTCCTTTGGCATTGAAACGGAAAAAAACAACACAAGCGCAGTCCCTCCTCCATAAAAATGAAAGGGCAGAAAACATCAAAGGCGCTTTCACAAAAGGGAAGCAAGCTCACCTTCTCAAAAACCGTCATCTCTTACTTTTTGATGATGTCACAACAACAGGCGTGACCATCAACGAAGCCTGTTCCATACTCAAGGAATGTTCACCTGCATCCATCAGAGTCCTCACATTTGCCAAAGCCTTATGAGCATTGAGTCCGTTTCTGTCATCATTCCCTGTTACAACAGGAAAGTTTTTGTTGAAAAAGCGATCCGTTCAGTGCTTGAACAGACATACGGGAATTTTGAATGCCTTGTGATTGATGATGGATCAGATGATGGGACCGTCCAGCATCTGCAGAAAATCTTCAAGGATGAAAGGCTGAAAATCATCCAAAAAGAACATGGCGGGGTCTCCTCTGCCAGGAACCTGGGAATCCGTTCTTCCCGATATTCCTTGCTTGCTTTTCTTGATTCAGATGATGCCTGGGAAAAAAGAAAACTGGAAAAGCAGGTTGCTTTGATGAAAAACCATCCTGATATCCTCTTAAGCCATACTGAAGAAATATGGTTCAGGAACGGCAAGCATTTGAATCAGATGGACAAGCACAAAAAAAGTGGCGGTTTCATTTTTGAGAGATGCCTCGAACTCTGCTGCATTGGAATGTCCACCATGATGTGCCAAAAAAAAATGTTTGACGAGATTGGCCTCTTTAGGGAAGACTTTCCTGCTTGTGAGGATTATGAGCTTTTCCTGAGGCTTTGCACCAAACATGAAGTTCTTTTTTTGGATACGCCTCTTACAATAAAGCAGGGTGGACATGCGGACCAACTTTCAAGGCAACCAAGGCTGGACAAATATAGAATCCAGGCGCTCCAACTTTTACTTGAGGCAGGCGAGCTGACACCAGAACAACGTGTAAAAACATTGGATGAAATGCAAAAAAAGTGCTATATTTACGGCAAGGGATGTTTGAAACATGGCAGGACAGTAGAAGGCCAACACATCCTATCCCTATCGGATGATTTCAAAAGGAAAACATGACAAACACAAACCTGATCATTGATTTCATCGAAAAAACAGCAGGAATCACTTTTGGGCTGAACAAGAAGGAAGAGCTGAAACGGCTCATCTATGAGATCCTGTTCATAAAAACATGGTCAATAACAGAGTTCATGGCAAATGTGGACATACAGAAATTCCTCAATACCAAACTTTCTGGCAACAAGCGTTTTTTCGCTCTCAAGGAAATCCTGATTCATCTTCGCTATCCAATAGCTTCAAGCAGTGAAAAGCATTTCCAAGTCTATCTGCCACGATTGACCCCCCCCAAATATGAATATCATCATGACCTGTCTGTCCCGTTCAAGCCACACAATATTTACATACAGAACAAGGCGTATCATTCAGAAATAGCAAAAAGGGTCCAGACTCTTTTTCCTGATGCGCCTGTCATCGCATTCAGTGAGCTTTCAGACATCCACCATAATCCTGGGAGCATGTTGACTGATCTTGGGAAAAGGGATCTTTATCTTGTTGAAGAGACCTTTGATATCATCAAACCCTGTCCTTGCACGAAAGGCGCTGTCGGGTGCAATTATTTCATATTGAATCTCGGTTTTGGATGTCCTTTTGACTGTTCCTATTGTTACCTCCAGCATTACGCCAATGCTCCTGGCATTCTGCTCCCCGTCAATCTTGATTCATTTTTCAAAAAAGCTGAAGAAATCCTTGACAATGCCAAGGGACGTTTCGTAAGGATAGGGACAGGCGAGTTTTTTGACAGTCTCGGACTTGATCATATAACGGGATATTCCAAACATCTTGTTGAGTTTTTCAGGGACAAAGATATCCTTTTTGAATTCAAGACGAAAAGCGACAACATTCAAAACCTGCTTGCAGTAAAAAATCCTCCCACGAACATAGTCATTTCATGGTCTGTGAACCCACAACACATCATAGATTCAGATGAATACTATACAGCTTCCCTCAGCCAAAGATTATCAGCCGCAAGGAAACTGCTGGACCATGGATACAGGATCGCTTTTCATTTTGACCCTATCATCTACTACCAGGAATGGGAGCATGATTATTTTCAAGTCATCGAAGAGATTATCAAAGCCACTGATGGAAAAATTTCATGGATCAGTATGGGGACTTTGAGGTTTTACAGGAAACTGAAGACTATCGTAGAACAGCGCTTTCCTGCAAACAGGTATTTTTACGGGGAATTCATATTGGATCCCCAGGACAACAAGATGCGTTATCCCCATATTGTCCGTGAGATGATTTTCAGGAAAATGATGGAAAAAATAAAATCCTTGGATTCCCATATTCCTGTCTATCTGTGCATGGAAAGCCCTGATATCTGGAAAGATGTGACAGGCCATCCTGTAACTACACAAGAGATAGAATCCAAATTCAAAATAAAAACCTTATAAAAATATTTTTTCACTTTAATTGACAACATCCATCTATCCCATTATATTAATTTGAATCACATGATCAGTCCCAGACGCTATAAGCATCCCTTTGGGGAGGGGATACAATCCCCTGAAGAGGAGTCTTTCATGTCTAACACGAACAATAAGACAGACGTACTTGTACTGATGAATGACCCCCTTTTTAACAGGACTGTTGCTACGATCCTAAAAGAACAGGGCATCTCTGCAATGATTGAAGAAGATGCCATCCCTGCCATCATCAGACCGACTCTTGAAAAATATGACCCTTCCATAACCTTGGTTGGTGCCTATCTTGGAAAACCCAGAGTCAAAGAAAGCGATGTCCATAACTTCAAATTATTGCTGACCCATTACAGAAAAAATCACAAGGTGAGAATTCCTGTCCTTATGATCGCCCATGAGCAGGAACCTGATTTCAGACCTTCAGAAGAACTCCGCAAAATCCTTTATATCCTGCTTATTCCTAATGGTGCACGCACTGAAGAGACGACAAAACTTTTAATGGACACACTGAAAAGGATAGATGAGGACAGAGGTATAGGGCTTCCCGTTTTTAACCAGGAAGAACCAGCAGCTGCAGAGGAGCCATCAGAAAAGTACAATGAAAAAGATTTCAGTGCGGATTATTCCATGGAAGATCACAAGCTGCACCTCAAAGGACCGCTCATAGGCCGTTCGTTCAGCAAGATTGATATGATCCTGAAAAACGAGAAGGTCCACCTAGATGTGAAAGCGTTCGCACCACGTGACAAGGACACAAAAAGAATCCTCTATGTTGACTGGAAAGATATCACCTATATCAGCGAAAAGGCTGAGCATTATACTTTTGTGGTTTTCCGGGATCTCATGCGTAACGGCATATATGAACGAATACGGTTTGAAAACTTTACTGACAAGGAACCTTTTTTCACAAACAAAACGCATTATGAATTATATATCAACAGATTCTGCCAAGAAGAAAACACACGCGAATGAATAAAACATTTTTCAAAGAACTTCTCATTGCCATAGCAATCCTTTTTGTAGGGAGCATAATCCTTATCCTTTCTAACGCGGATTTACGTCTCCAATCTCTTTTTTTTAATGCTGACAAAGGATGGTTCCTTGGAAATGATTTTCCTTGGAAATTCCTCTACCTTCACGGCAACATTCCTGCCATATTCATCCTTTTTGCGTCTGTCATTTTTCTCATTGCTGGTTTCTGGTCCATACAATTCCTCAAATTCAGGAAAATAGCCCTGTTTTTCATACTTGTACTTGTCATTGGACCGGGACTTTTTGTAAACATGGTATTCAAAGACCACTGGGGCAGACCACGTCCACGTGATATTGACCAGTTCGGTGGAAGCATGCAGTATTGTGAGCTGTGGCAGATTGGCGTACCAGGGAAAGGGAAATCCTTTCCCTGCGGTCATGCTTCTGTAGGTTTTTTTCTCATGATCCCCTATTTCTTATTACGCAACAGACACCCAAAATGGGCTGTAGCGGTTTTTGCAGGGGGCTTATCCTATGGCTTGCTCATGGGGATTGGCAGGATGATCCAAGGAGCTCATTTCGCAACGGATGTCCTATGGTCAGGCGGAATGGTCTATTTGACAGGGTTGGGACTATTCTATCTGCTTGGACTTGATAAAGGACTTTTTTATGAGTTAAAAGACAAGGGAGATAAAGGAAGCAAAATAATAGTGACCGCCATAGTCATTGTGACTGCTTCGCTTATTTTTCTTGGACTGATATTAGCCACTCCAAATCATTCTAACGGTGAATATGCCCTTCCTGCAAGCAACAAGATCCATTACAAATTTAAAAAGGCAGATGTGCAATTTGTTGAGGGAACATCCTTGCTTTGGAATACGCATGGTTTTGGTTATCCGAAAAGCAGGATGCTGGCTAAAGCCGAAGAAAACAAGTTCACTTTCAAGACAAAAGGATTCTTTACAGAGCTGAATCATAATGTATCAATAGGAATATCAGGAACTCTTACTAACGTCCTTGAAATCGATGAAGGCGACATCCATGTTGAAATGTCTCATCTAAAACCAAAAAGCTGTCTCGTAATAAATTTGATCAAGGGTGATGTGACTGTGAATGAGGGAAAGGGTCCTTTCAGGATATTGACTGACAATGAAGTTTCATACAGAGCTGATCCTGTCAAGTTGAAAAAGAATGAGACCGGCTACAATAAAGGAAACGGGGAAGGTGCCATTCTTAAAATTCATATCAAAACAGGAAAACTGACAGTTAAATGAAATGCCGGCCGGAAAAGAAGACGAGACAGCGATGTATCAGAACTGCCCAACATCGTGTTGAGCGAAAATCAAAAAAAAGAATTTAACTATAAATAATTATTGGCAATTTGAAAAGACGATGAATATTTATGATTATAAGTTCCCGATTTTATAGCAGTTTTAAACAAATGATGCATAATAGATTCGAGGAGAGATAATTGAATGCAGCCCAAAACAGATCAATAAAATTACTATGGATTTTTATAAAAAAACAACCCCATAAGTTCGTTCGTATAAAAAAATTTAAGGGATAAGATAAACAAAAAAACCATAAGAAGTAAAGATTAAGAAAACAGTATCAAGGATATTTTTAAAATGCAAAGGGGAAGAAAATCAAATAAGACCTTTTTTATGCAGGATGAGGGAGGCTGTTCCCACAATACCACCTTCACGACCAAGTTTCGTAGGCAGGAATTTCACCTTGTTTTTCTTATAATGAGCCAATACCCTTTCAAAATAACTTTTTTGGAAAGACTTATAGAAAATAGGTCCTGCATTGGCAATGCCACCGCCTAAAATGACAGCAGCAGGATCAAACAGGTTGACAAAAGAAGCCATGCTGATACCCAACCTGTATCCGACCTCATCAACAATCTTCAAAGCCAGCTTATCACCATTTTGGGCGGCTTCATAGACATCCCTTGGCATAGAATCCTGGTTGAGAACAGTCTTGACGCCTTTTGCTTCTTTTAACATTCTTTTTATCCCAACAGTTGAAGCATAAGTTTCAATACAACCACGCGCACCACACGTACAGAAAGGCGCATCTTTTTCGCCATTCACAATGGTATGTCCAAACTCCCCAGCATAGCCGGAATGACCCCTATAAACATCCTTGTTGATGATGATTCCACCACCCAGTCCTGTTCCAAAAGCAAGGACAATGATATTGTCATAACCTTTTCCATTACCGAAACAGCTCTCACCCAATGCCAACGCTGTGACATCATTTTCAACTATGACCACTGTCTTATATTTCTTTCTTAGGAAATCACCTATGGGAGTCCCATTCCACCCTTTGATGTTCCAGACACCTGTCAAAACAAGACCTTTGGAATCAACAAGACCTGGAGTCCCTACACCAATTCCCTGTATGTCCGAGCTTTTCATTTTCGCCTGTTTCAGGAGAGTGTCAAGGATGTTAGTCACATTGGCGAGAACAGTCTTCCTGTCCGTATTGTTCTGAGTGGGACCTGAATGGGAAGCGATTATCTTGCCAGAGACATCTACAATCCCAGCCTTTATGTCAGTTCCGCCGATATCCAGACCAATGGCAACTTTTCTCATATTGTCAACTCCTTGTAGAGCTGATAATATTACAAAAAAAAGCTATGAAGTCAAAAATATCTTATCTGATTAAGACAGAAATCAAGATCTTGCCTTTCTCACCCACAGGAATATCAACCTTGTTAAACCTAATTCTTTTTACCAATTGAGGAGAGATGGAATTAGTTACAAAATCATCGATATCCGTATTGGATGAAAAGGAAACTGTCCAAGATCCAGGTGCTAATGTGAGGTCAATTCCATTTGAAATGTAAATCAAGTTTTTTGGAAGCTTGTCAATAATTGCAATATCAACACCATTTCCAGGACCTTTGTTACTGTAAAAGATGCTATATTGAATGGAAGATCCTGGAATGGGACTACAATCTGAACCTGATAAGGTAATGTTTGTAATGCTCTTTCTTAAAACAAATGATGATGATGAATAGTTATCCAAAACCCCATCTCCATTGTTATCTGGAGTGATATCGATAAAGTTGGTTGTTTCTGGACAAAAATCGGAAGGCGTTGAATTGGACAGTTTACTGAAGGCAAGAACAGCCATTCTTCCTGGAACCTTATTCGTCATTCCTAAAAGATAATTTGTAAGTTGATCTGCTTTAATACCAAATTCAAGAACATTATTATTTGTATTCGCTGTCCCCTTTTTCCCTTGCCAGAAAAAAACACCATTTGTTTGAACATCACTCCAGCTATTTCCATTCCATTTTTCAAAATGAATACCAGTACTATACCCACCTGTCCAGCGATCACCAGCCCAGACTCTAAAATCTGGCCTTCGCTTATTCATGAATCTTCTTGAAAATCCATTAAAAACAAAATTTGTTGCACCCTGATAATCCATGGAGATATCAAAAAAAACAAAATTATAAAAAACCGCACCAGAATATGCTGTTGAGCTGTTTTTTTTCAACGCAAAATAAATCACATTCGTATCCCATGTACCCCACAAATTGGTTAGAGCCACATTGTCAGGAGTCGAATCAAGGAGATCATTTGTGAGTATCTCTTTTTTTAACAAATCATAACTTACTGAATTTGTCCTGTTCCACTCATCAAGTTTTCCATCACAGGTAATAAAACTGGAGTAATGTTTGGTCATAATGCCTGAACCTGTATAAAAAGAAATCCGATATTCCTTGTCTAGAAAACTGCCCAAAGAAGACAAGACAGTGTTTTTTACAACAACTTCATAAAAATAATGAGGCTCAAGATCTCCAACAGGATCAATGATGATATTGGTATTATCCACAAAAGAGATTGAACACGAAACCTTTCTATCATGCGCATCAAGTAAATACACTAAATTTGTGTTTACGGAATTAATATCAACAGCTTGACTAAATCTTAGTTTAATCGTAGAGCTTATAGGATAATTCCTCTGATTAGAAGATGGCTCGGATCCCACAAGCAAGAAAGGACTACCGACATAGAAATCATTAGAATACTCATCCTCAACTAATGTGTTTCCTGAAGCATCTTGCAATTTGAGAATAATCCTGTTACTAGTACTTACAACAGACCTGTTTTTGACCTTTCCAATGATCAGTTTTTCTGTCTTACCGGACAATGACCTTGTTCCTCCAACACGACTTATAGTCACAACTTGTCCAGTCCGACTCACAGTAAAAGATCCATCCAATGTGGTAGAACTGATATCTGAAGCTGCTACACCAGAAAGATCAAAACCATCAGGATAAGTGATGACAATTTTTCCATCTCCTGGAATGGATCCATTTGTTAAATCTGTAGTAAATTTAATGTCGTTAGTAGTTGTTGCATTAGTCAAATTATTTTTGGATACAACGGTAATTGTCCTCACACCCATGGAAGCAAATTCCAGATTATTTGAGAAAGAACTGTTAATAGCAGCAGAAAAAGCTTTCATATTAAAATTAGATTTGGTTTCCCTGAATCCAATCCAATTGTTCTTACAGCCAATACCTGACATGAATGAACCGCCATTGACATTGGCATTGCAGTCATTCCCATTTCCCCAACTGGCATTATATTTTAAATTCCACGCATTTCCTGAGTAGAACCCATATTCATTACTGACTGAAATATTTCCTAATATCTGATTATTAGTATTTACTCCACTGACAATTTCTATCCCAGAGTGATGCAATCCCGGATTAAAGACATACATATCATTCCTGAAGAGTGTATTATTAAAAATCTTATTACTTGCGCAATAGGAACCATCCAAAACTATTCCATTGCCGTTATAAGCGCAGATATTTTTCTGAATGAAATTTGTCACAGCATCCTGAATATAGATCCCTGCTGGAAAAGAATTCACACTGTCATTAAAAAGACCATTGGACAGGACAACGTTGTTCAAAATATAATTATGCTTACACATCTCCCATCCTGCGTCAGTATTCCTATTCAACCAGATCCCTTTTTCCAAACCATGCGTAATCACATTGTTTGCCACAAGAGTTCCGCTTATCCCCCTATATAAAAAGACGCCATGAATATATCCTTCAACCCTGTTATTTACAATACGATGTCCATTCCATCGCGCTGCTGTATTCAAACAATAGATGGAATCAAGATGATTCAAAATGGTACAATTTGAGACAACACAGCTTGTGGCATCCCTCAACTCAATGCCTTCAGTATTCGAAAAAATCCCGTTTATTGTCAGACCGATGAGCCTGATGTTCGTTCCGCCATTAACCCAAAATCCTTGTTGCGACAAAGCAGGTCGGATAACCGGAGCATATCCATTTCCAACCGTGACAGTAATATTATTCGTCCCTTTCGTCATACTCAGCATTGAATAATTAGTATAGTTATCAATGATCATGATAATATCGTTTTTATTACAAACGTCATAAGCCTGCTGGAGATTCGTGGCCGCATTACTGGAAACAGTAAATCCAGTAGCTGGACCATTGTAATTCGTATCATGTGAAACATACCGGATTGCAGCAGGTGAAACAGTTGCCATACAAAAAAAACAAACAAATAGAATCATTCCTGTTTTTTTCATAACACCTTTCTATTCCTAATATCTTCCTGGTCCACGTGGACGAGGGGGGACATTCCTATTTTTCACTTCCTCGACTTTCTCAGGTTTTTCATCTTTCCTTACATTTCCAATGGTAACAGTAAAAGGATCTTCAAAACATGAATCTATGGAATAGCCACCATCAAAAGAAATCCCATTATGAATAAATCCCATTCCTATGGATAGGAAACGGTTCTGTTGATAGGAAGGTCCCAGATAAGACTGGAAACCAAACTTGATGGAAACAGTTTTCTTATGGATATAACTTAAGGCTACTTTTACCACATCACTTACTTCGGGCTGCCATTCATAAGCCATGCTCGAGATAAGTAATATGTCATTTTTTTTCAGCTCATATCTTGCACCAAATTCCATAGAAGGGACATTCCACTCTGATTGGAAATATCCTGTTTTGCCCATTACTGCTCCCAAGGATAAATGTGATAGGTTCAAAACAGCAGCCATATCCAGGAAAGCGCCGACTGACGCAATATTGATGAAGGAATCAAAAAGGATGTTGGCACCGATCCCCCAGTACAAACTTTTTTCCTTCTGAAAATCGAGTTTCCTGGAAAGATTCACTTTGCTCATGCTGAAAAAACTTTTCAACTCACCAGTTTCGTTTCTGTAATCATCAAACACCCTGAGAGTTCCCAAATTAGCGTAATTACAGGCTATTCCCAGCTGATAGTCTTTCAAAGGCAACAGAACCGTTCCCTGAAACATGTGGATGTCTTCTATGCCTTTCTGATACGTAATGGAATAAAAATTTTTTACAGGATAAAAACCTGATGCTGGATTATGCACAAAACCAGTGGGCGTTCCATAACCAGCCATGAGGCTATCAGCTTGCGCATTCATATTTGCATCAGCAATCATATCTTTTTGAGGTGCAATAGCGAAGCCGATTTCCGAAGTGACAAGCAATAGAAAAGATGTCAACATCTGAAAGACGGCAGATCTCATCTTTTCACACCCACCTTGAAATAGGATTTGAGAAACTTCCCATTCAACCTCATCTTTACAATATATAATCCTTGGGAAACCAGGTTTCCTGCATCGTTTTTCCCATCCCATAGCCAACCTTGATCACTCTGCTCCAGGATTCTTGATACGTATTTTCCTTCCATATCATAAACATAGAATTCAACAGAATCATTCACATCTGCCTTGAAAGATATCTTTAACTTGTTTTTTGAAGGTGTAAATGGATTTGGGTAACAGAGAAAAGAAGGATCATTTGTCGAGACTTTCAAGACAGGATAGATTGCCGTGTTTGTAAAATATTCACCTGAAATCTCTTTTACGATTCCAGTAATATAATAATATCCTGAATCCATTTCAGTCATATTCCACTCAAAAGAATGATACCCTTTGCCAATGACCTCTCCAGTAAATATATTCCCTCCATTTTTCCCGTCTTTTGATTGGGACGCATACAACCAAACCTGATTTGTAATCCTTTCCGTATTAATCTTGAACTTAAGACTGAATTTCCCATAAGAGACGTCATTTACGCCATCAGGATCTACAATTTGAATACGTGAAATCGGAGGAAGAGTATATCCTATTGAAAATCCTGAAATCTCTGTCAAGGAAGTACTGACTTCAAAATTTCCTGGAGCGTTTGAGGTCACATGAAGATTTGTCATAATCACATTCCATCCCTTTGGTTCTGTCCAGATACCCTCGTTAGCCAACCTGATGGAATAACGTGAATCATTCATTAGCGAACCATTTGTATCAGGCATATACATAGCAATGGAATACCTGTTCGTCTGCATTGTTGAAGGAATTCTGAATGACTTCTCCAATATGATTTTCTTTTTTGGATGCCACCAGCGCAAATCCGTCAACATGTTTATCTGTTGTGTTGTGCTACTGTTAAACAATACCAGTCGGACAGGTCTCTCATTAAAAGGAGATGCGAAACCGGCATTTGTCAGCTCCCATCTTACATTCAGGATTCCCCCAGGCTTGACCTCTTCTGAAACAGCAGATTTTTGCAAGATAAACCTGTAACCAAGACGTCTCTTGATTTCCTCAAGACATCCACTGGATCGCCAACGAATAATGACATTAGTATCGTAATCCATATTTAAATAGGAAGCATGCAATCTTTCCATTTCATCAATGGCCTGACTACAAAAAGACTCATCTGATAAAGCACAAGTCTCTCCACCGAAGGGAGTGTACAAAGTCTCATTTCCAATATAAGCTATTTCCGCATTCCGAGACCAACCAGGTGTGATATAAGTACCTACATCATCAGGACTCGAAAGAAAACAGTCATTGTGAAATCCAGTCCTGGCTAACATAGACTTACTGAATGCAGATAGGACATCCAGACTTTCATATCCACCAGGGGTGGATGAATTGGTATAAATATTTCTTTTATGAACAGGTTCGCGAACAACGACCATCCTTTCAGAAGGCAAATAAGTCAAAATCTGCTGTAAAATATCTCTTTCATCTTCAGTATTCGCAAGATTGGAGGAATGCCATTCCCCCCAAGGACCAATGAAACCCGCCTCTACAAGATTGATAACATCCTTATTAGCTTCCCAGACGGGACCCAGTTGTTGAATATGATTTAAGATATTATTTTTAGGGGCATCCAAATACCAAGCATGATCGGGTTCGTTTGTGTAAGTCATCCTGAAATTCACTTTAAGACCATTGGCCCGGGCCAATTCAAAACCATTCCTAATCTGATTGAGAAACGTTAAAGAAAGATTAGTTGCGTTCCTGAACTCTTCAGCATCAACTTTTCCCAAAATTAGTGTTATTCCCTGCTCCCTTAAATTTCCAACATCTCCTGCAGAAAGAGATTCCAAATGCGTATAATGATGAAACCCTCTTTCAGGGTTACAGAAATTGCTAATGGATTCCTGGAAATAATTGGTTATAAGTGAAGGCTCTTGGGCATTGACTCCTGATGTAAACAGAATAACCATTAAATGGGGAATTAAGAATTTTGGCATGCGGAACACCTTTAAACACCAAGCGAGATGTAAGAGATAACGATTTAATAGACTTCAACTTCGGAAATCCACATGATGTTTGGTCTGGTTCTCAGACCCATTCCCGCAGGTTGAAAAATACGGATCTCTTTGGCGATCTCCGGAGTCTTAATTATCAATTCACTTTTTGAGATGCCTTCAGTATTCTTTATCCTTCCAAGTTCTTTCCAGTGCCCCTGAAACATATATTCCACGACAACTTCCTGCGATGTAAAATAAACACCACCATCCAAAGCCCAATAGATCACAACCTTATTCACCTTATGCTGCGTATCCATTTCAATGTCGAGCCAGTGCTCCACCGGTAGCTCCAAAGAAGCCCACGCAATATGGTTCCATTCGATACGGCTGTCATTCGTATATCCGTCTATCGCATGGATGGCATCATAATCCGCAAATACAGAATCACACTTGATGGTCGCCTTGTTTCCAGCCCACGCAAAATTGAGTGGGTTGGCCCGTTGTTTGATCATCTTATAGTTTGTCATGACAGCCAACCGAGCGGGATCCCCAGCCATAATGGGAGTACCACCCTCACCCGTATATTTCTTCACACCCCGTTCGGATTTCGGTGTATAAATCGGATAAACTTCATCCAACTGGATATTCGCCACATAGGGAATAAAATCATACTCCCAAGCCCTGTCATAACAGAATTGGATCAAGTCAGGCTGGTTGAGATCGGCGTAACCAAGATCAAAAACCAGAAAATCTTTTTTCTTCCTGTGCCCATTGATCTCAAGTGCCTGCAATCCCGTAGCATATAACTTACCCTTATCTGCCTGACTATAGGAGTCATTTTTCCAATCATAATTTATGGAAAAATCCTCGAACATTATAGCGTCAATATATTGGAATGTCTCACCCAATACGGAAAATCCCCTGTTCTGAACGATCTTGATATTGGGATATTTCTCCCTCATCTTACGAATCAGATCAACCATTCCAGCTTTTGTATCCTTGTAAAGATCAACCGTATCAACAGTATCCAAGAAAATACCGTCGCATCCGAATTTTTCAATGATGTCCTTGATACGTCCATTCAGGATACGTTCCTGCCAAAGGGGATTGCCTGCATCGACAAAATAGGAATTCCATGAGGTGTTCTTATCCGGTTTCTTGTCACCATCCGTATCCATAAAATAGGAGGCATATCCCCCTGGGCCCTTGCCGTCTGCCACACTCAGGGTATCATCCTCACCGATTGTCACATAACTGACAACCCAAGTTCCTGAAGCCTGCAATTCCTTAATATTGTCAGTGGAAAGATTGCGTCCATCAACGATAGCGACATCAGCCTGACTCATTTCAGGAACAGAACCAGGGCCATAATAACAGACAAATGAGGTGGAATCCTTCCATTCTTTCCTCTGTTTCATTTTCATAGGAACTTCCTGGACTGTCTTGGGACCGTACATCAAATCATCAATAAGACAGATACCTTCACTATTCCAAGTGGGAGCGATATTGATGGAAATAACCGAAGGAGACTTTGGTATCTTGGTCATACTCGGTTTACCCTGCTCTTCGATATACCAAGCGGGAACGTTGAACTTTTTTAATGAAAGCCGGACAGGTTTCCATTCATTGTCTCCGCCTACGGAAGGAGTCGCGGAAGCAAAAGAGACCTGC
Organism: Brevinema andersonii; assembly: GCA_020722765.1. GTDB lineage: Bacteria > Spirochaetota > DYKD01 > DYKD01 > DYKD01 > DYKD01. Next base: position 19,559 of record DYKD01000044.1, read on the forward strand.
TTGCCTTTGGAATCAACAAGTGTCAGGGCAATATCAAACTTCTGTGGTTTCTCGCTCTTGATCCAGAAACTGAACTCTTCCGCCTTTTTCCACACTACAGGCTCCCAAAACCAGAGAGCCGCATTCAGGAACATACCATTTTTATTGTTCCAATCGTACCGAATTGATTTCTGTGAGTTATGTCCCTCACTAGCGATTGACTGGACCCATTTGTTGGCAGCTCCGGTTCCTTGCGAAACACCCCAGCCGTCACTTGGTAAAAGCGTTCCCTTCAGGTACAGAACTTCCGTGCCTTTGGGTTCGGCCTTATCACCAACAGCCATCCCTTCAAAGTTTTCTATCAATAGGGGGGAAGACATCTTACCATTGATGATCAGTCCAGTTTTCATCTGGATGCAGCTCAACGTGAAAAGAACCGCACCAATCAGGATCATCGGGAAGAAACGACTCATTTTCATAGAAATTGTCCTTTAAAAAAACATTGGATCTACTTGCAACTTTTGATTACAATCGAATCTTGATATTCAAAAACTGGCTCAATCCAAGTTCGTAATTATTTACAACCGCATAATCGACTATCAACAGCTTCATCGGCTGAATACCAAAACCAAGTGACAGATCCGTGAACCCGCCACCGGCCCGAAGAACAAGAGTTTCTTTGATGGAATACTCCACTCCACCACGGAAACCATGTTTTCCGTATTGGATGCTATTATCCATCCCAACCTTCAAATTATCAAACATGCAAGAACCACCAAAGACAAACTCGATATTTTTCTCGCTCAGATTAACATCGTGAAGAAGTGCTTCACAGGAGAGAATCAACCAACTTCTTTTAAAGGCAGCTGATCCAACCAAAGAATATTGCTTAATAACATCTTTCACATCCGTAATCATCAACGATTTCAAGTTGAATCCGGCACCCACAGAAAAACTCCTATAACTGTATCCCACTCCTGCACCGATAAAGAGATCGTTGAAAAACCCACTCGTTACAGAATCCACGATAAGCCCAAAACCGAGAGGAGCCATCAGATATTCCGCTGAAGCTGAATAACTATTGATTGAATCATCGACGATTGTACCGCTATAATACAAAGCGCCATTTGCCACAGCGACCAATCTGTTTTTATTGAGCGGCATCAAGGAAGGAGCTATAGAAGAAGCAAATCCACTATCAGGAAAACCTGAAATAACACCACCACGGCCTGCCATTTCCGCTGACTGAGGAAAGGTTGTCGCTGCAAAAGATATGGAAGGACCAATCAGAATCACTGCTAAAAGCAGGCTGGAAATCGTTGTACTGAATAAAAAGGATTGAAATTGTTTGTTACCAATATGTTTCATGATTAATCCCTCACAGTGAAAAGGAAATTCGAGGTTTGCGACAAACTTCCGCCACTGCCCGTATACTTGATCTTAAGGATATAGGCTCCCTGACCCAAACGTGTTCCATTCAAATTTCCATCCCACTCGCAGTTCACAGTCCCTGAGATTGAATCATATTTTTTCACGGATCCCAGCTTGGCACCTCGAAGGGAATAGACATCGATCTCAATTTGACCAGCACTAGCGAGGAAAAAAGAAAGGGCCATATTTTTTTCAGAAAACTTCACATTTTTTTCTGCCAGTTTTACATTTTTAATAAGATT
>DYKD01000044.1:21310-26590 GCA_020722765.1 Brevinema andersonii
TTTTTTTCATTGCATTATCCTCAGAATCCATATCCAAGACTAAACTTAAAAAATTTCATTGTATTACCAGTATCCATTCCATATGCCACAGATGCGCTAATTGATTCATAAGTGACAGCTACGCCTGTTCCCACCATCAAAACAAGAGGCCCTGAAGCTGCGGAGCCAACTTTGCTGTCAGGAAGCAAAACAATACCAAGATCATTGCTAAAATCGAACTCGGACACATTCCATTTGATTCTTACACCACCCATGGCATCGACTTCATCCTTATGAATCATAACGGACTTCGATCCACCATCAACTTTTCTTACCAAGGGAAACAGATATTCTGATTTTACAAAAAGAACGCTTTTTGAAGATAATTCCTGACTTATTCCTATCGAAAAAACAGGTGGAAGAGAATTATAAAGGATGACATCTTTATAATTTTTCCAGACAAGATCACTTCCACTCTGATAAGTGATCCCAAAAAGCAATGTGTCCATTTTTTTCATTAGCGACAAAACAAATCCAAATCCCGTCCCAGAGGCGTTTAAAACGTCATGAACGCTTCTATTGAAATCAACTCCCGCAATATAGGTAAACCCGGAATCGTTTCCTGAATACTTGAGACTATAATGATCGATACCAATCTGAGCTCCACCAGTTTCCTCTATAAGATATGCATTCTTGGAGAACAGGAGAGAGAACCCGTCAAATGAAAGTTTACCCAGAACACTAATCGGGGAAAAAGTGAAATCCGAGCCAGTAACAAGAAGTGGCAACTCAGCACAAATATAAACTTTTTTTTCAATTCCTGAAACTTCAACAATAGAGGACTCAGCAATATCGCTTTTCATCAAACCGAGCATGGTCGGTGAAGTGAACTGGTGACTCATCGGGTTGATCGCTAGCAATCCTGAAACCGAAAAAAACAATATAGCCATTAACAGTATTTTTTTCATCGTTACACCTAAAAATTGAGTTCAATAAAAATTTTTGCAAAATTATCCACACTCCAGGACGTCTGATCGATATAATCTTTCATGTTCGCCATCCAACTTGGTTCTGTCGATTCCGGATTAGTGAATTTGCCTTCCACCTTCAAAGAAATAAACGAATTAATCTTGTAATCCGCCATTAGCATAACCGCTGTGACATAGTTGACATTATTGTCCAGAGTGATCTTCTGGTCCATATCTGCTTTGATATCAAGTGAAAAATTGCTTGAAAGAGGATAATACATTTCCAGTTCCATCTGCCGCATGCTCTGCAGAGTAATGGAATTATCAGGATTCTTCACATAACCATTATTATAGGCAAACCGGTTATAAATCTCCATTCCGAAAAGCCTGTAGAACAGGGAGAGCCTCACCTTGTTTCCAGGGGGCGAGATGCTTCTTCCAGGCGCAAGAAGATTCTCATTCATATATTTTGATTTTTCATATTTCAAGTTCATACGTATACCAAGAATGAACTTCTCAATCCAGATGAAATACGCCTCTTCATTGGCAAGATTTCCACGTTCTTCTTCATAGTTCCAGGAATACCCATCACTATTGAAAGGAGGATATTTCGTCCATGTCAAGGGATCAACGGGCATAAAATACGGTGAAGCCACCTTATATCCCACACCAAAAGCAAGCACACCATTGTAATTAGCCAATCCATAACGTCCCACATATTGATCTAAAAAGAAATCATTCTGTTTGAACTCATAATGATCTTCCAGGACAACCAATCCGTTTATACTGAAAAAGTATGGAAGCTTTTGGGACAAAATAAAACTATACGAATTGTCTTTTCTTAAAAGACTTTCCTCTTTTGCCAGGCTTGCATCACGAAAAGAGATCCATTGGTCATCAGGATTAGTAAGCTTCGATACATTATAGAAGAGATGTATGAATTCAAATTGAAAACCCAGATCAGCGGACCGGGCAGTATAATGTCCACTCAAGAGAACACGGTCATATTTATGGATATCTGTCGGGACAAGAAGATCTTTAACCTTGTTATAGGAAAAAATGATATCGTAGGACAATTCCGTCTTGAAGTGATTCCAGAATGGGAAAACGAGATAAAAAGGCAAATTCTGTTTAAACTGGATTCCTTCCAGCCCCCATGTCCGATAAAGGGAATAGGCATTGATATCATTCCATATTTTTCCAATCCGGATTTCAGGGATAAAGGGAGAAAGATCCCTGATCAGAATATAAAAGTTTTCAGGATAAATCTTATTAGGAAAAATGGCATTGGTATCATCTGTCATAAACCAGGAAATCATGTTTACATCATCAAACCCATTATTTCTCTTGTAAGTATTAATGCTCTCCAATCCATTGCCGCTAGTTCTTACAAAAATCTCCGCATAGATACCGAGGTAATCAAGATCAAGGAAACCTCCAGTACGCATATCAGCCATGAACCTGGGAGCAGAACCGATATTTTCTTCCTGAAGCGAACCTGCCCTGAGACTTAGAAAAGATGAAGAACCATTGCCATTGATAGGCACGTTCTTATATGGTCTGAGCCTTTCTTCATAATATTTAGAACCTTCCTGTGCCACCAGAAAAGAGGTCTGAATAAGTATCAAAAAAACAATAATGACTTGGATGATTTTTCGCATGTTCATCTTCCTATATTCCGTACTTCAGGGTTATCTGATGATTGCCGCCAACCGTTGCGTCAAAAGCGTAATCGAATCCAAATTTTTCAACCAAAACACCAAGACCAACCGTAAACTTAAGATTCCTAATACCCGCTCTTAACAAAATATTCTGTGTAATCTCTTTTTCTATACCACCGTTGATAATGGGTACAAATCCATCAGCGTAAAGCGGACTCCGTTTCAAACCCACGTCTGCACTCATTGTTAACCTTGAACTGTTTTGCTCATAAGAAAAACCCATCATCAGATTCTCAAAAACTGTCTGTAGATCAGCATCTAAACTGTTATAAACCGCACCAAAACCAAGGTTCTTTACAGTATAGATAACCCCAATCTTATAATAAAAAGAGGATAAACTTGCAAAATTCTTATCTCCAAAAGAGATATCTTTGTAATGAAATTCAAAACCCGCTGAAAACATTTTTATCTTCACAAGACCTGCCGAAAGCCCGAAATCATTCTGATTGAGCAGTCCTGTTATTGACTCATTGACAAAAGTCAATCCGAAATCCAAAGGGTACTCATCAAATGGATAGCTTTCCAAAAGAATTCGTGGAGCCAAGACTCCAAAAGCATGCACATGATAGTTTTCAATCATATATCTATTATTATAGGAATAAGAGACATCGATTGATTTAACACGCTGCATCATGATTCCGGCAGGATTGACAAAAAGTGAATCCAGTCCCCGCTTGAAAGAAACACCACTTCCCCCCATTCCTAGGGAACGCGTTGACAAAGATTCGCCTACAATCATTCCGGAGAAAGCGACTATTGAAAATATCACAATCATTAGTTTTTTCTTCATGGTATTACCTTATTGTCCATATAAAACTACAGGGATCTTGACTGTCTGTGAAGCCCCTTTATTTTCATTCCAATTTATGAATTCTTCGGTCTCTTTCGAAGCACCTGAAGCCTTGATTTCAACTATGTAAACACCAGGGCGTCGGGTTAATCCAGTCCGATCCTTCCCATTCCACTCAATGAATCCAATGGTTGGGTCTGCTATGATCTGCTCAACAACGAGTATCCCAGATGAGTCAAAAATCCGATATTGCATCTTCGTTACAGTCGAGGCTGCAGTATAAAAAATCTTAACCGCAGTGGTTTCAGGTTTAAATATGTTGTTCTCGACCTTATCAACAACAATCATGGATTCGGCAAGCAAGACTTCACTCGAAACGGAACCAAGAATAAACGTTCCGGAAAAATACGACTCAAACCCCATGATACCTGTTTCTGTATCTATGGTAGCGTTCATGTCAACAAGATCGTTTCCCTTCTTCAGGAAAACCTTCAATTCTTTCACAGTCTCCGCATCAAGATTTAGCCCACTTATATCCAAACGATATTTCAATTTTTTCTCAAATTCCATTTCTGGAAAAACGGCATATTGGACGATAGGACTAACGATAGTCTTATCTATGACAGATACAGGTTCTTCAATTTTCTGAGCAAAAAAATGATAATTCATTTGGGAAGAATTTGTATCCACAGCTATACCCAAACCCAATTCCTGAAAAAAAACGTATCCTTTGTTTTTGCCCAACAAAATATTAGATTTTATCATAAATTGATTCATGACATTGCCAGAAAACCTGACACCATTGATAAAAGAAAAGTTGGTGAGTAGTTGCAAAGAATAAAGGACATTATAACCCAATGGTTCTATAGTCTTAATATTCAAAATATTGGACACGCTATTATTCGTTATATTTATACTCACAACTCCAGAATTAGCATTTGTCATCAAGGATACAGAACCAGCACCAACAGAAGAAGGAGTCAACGCTTCACTCATATTGAATATAAAAGAATCAGGGATAGCAGGCAGATATGTTATATAACCTTCAAAAAAACTGGGTTGACTTGATTTAAACTCGTTAAAGACCTTAATATTGTCTATTATACATTCTCCATATATTGTGGCAATACTACCGAATGATAATTTTAAACTTTGAATGCTTCCCAAATCGAGATAGCCATTACCTACATAAAAGGGATCGCTCAGCTGCCACAAGGGCAAAGCAAAACCAGCAGAATCTGGATTTTTTTGTTCTGTTAGAGTGCATTTATCAGTATATATGGAATTTAATCCTGTATCCATTAGACTGATAATATACTTATTCCAATTACCATCACTATTTGCTACATCATGAAGCCAAGTTTCATCACCATCATTTAAGCCGACCTGAATTGTTGAGGCACCCCCCAAACCGCCCATACTATTTCCAAGATCCCTAACCATGAAACTCAAATATCTGAATCCTTTCCAGTTCTCCGCAGGACTAAAATTAAGAAAAAACTCATTTGCCACTGACCAAGCTGAAGCTGCTGGACAAGGCTTTTCTGCAGGAATATCTCTTAAAATGGAAAGACTATATCCTTTTTCTGAATAAAAATAATTGACTATAGAAATTGATTTTATCATCACACCTGATGTTTCACCAACATTGAATGACTCAAAGTCCTGAACAATTTTTGCTTCCAATCCTGAAATAACAACCAGGAATAAGAGGCAGATTAATAATTTCTTTTTAATCATGTTGTTTTTCCATATACTCAATTATTTATTCTCTTAAAACTTCACACTCACTGTCGTCTGCATGGACTGACCAAGGTCTCCC
>DYKD01000133.1 GCA_020722765.1 Brevinema andersonii
GATACCTATGAAACGGTCACAGAGAATATAAAAGCACTTTTGACAAATAGACGTTTGCTGTCATCAAACTCTTTAGCTATTAACTTGAATTTTAAAAGACATGAAGCAAATAGTTCGAGTATACAAACCGCCATTTCTTATTGGGAACGTTTGTTAGGCCCTCAAGATTGTATTAGCGTGTCAGATATTCTTCCATTTAGGGGAAGGCAAACCATCAGTATGTATAACAATATTTCTCGTTATCCATGCGCCCACCTATGGGGTGAGGTTAAATTAGATGTGAAGGGCAATATTTACCCCTGCGATGGGAAAGTCATGGATTTCAATTACAGGGAAAAGAGTGAATTATTATTGGGTAACATTCATACTGTCTCCATAGAAAATGCCTATTTGTCCGAGAAGGTGAAGAACTTCAGAAGAATCCATCTTTCGGGACAACTTGACGATTTGCCTACCTGTAAGGTATGCCCGGGCTGGTATACTTTGCCCAATTATTGGATTCGCAACAACTTATTTAAATTCTCTCGAAAACTGTGGATATGAAAAAGGTATTGATGGTTGTCTTTGATTATCCTCCCCATGCGGGAATGGGTATGTTGAGGAGCCTTAAATTTGCGAAATACCTTCCAGAATTCGGATGGCAGCCTGTTATCCTGACGATAGAAGTTCCAATTCATAAGCCGACATCACCTTCCTATTGGTTTTGTGAAGCTACGGAAGGCGTCTTACCTAATGTGGAAGTTATCAGGACAAAATATGTTTCTCTTAACCAGATCTTAAAATCCCTGACAGAGTTAAACCCTTTCAGAAAAAGACGCGCCGGAAGTATAGCAGAAAACATGTCAGTTTCCCCGGAGAGCTTCAGGAAATCATTTGCTTTGAAGATAAAAAAAGCCTTAATCCGACTTTGGAATGACTGGGTATTATTCCCTGATGGTTCGATTGGTTGGTATCCTTACGCTGTAAAGGAGGGCATGGCTTACCTCTGTCATCATTCTGTGGACGTTATTTTCAGCACGGCTCTGCCCATAACTAGTCATCTTATCGCCAACACGCTTTCCCGAAAGAGCGGTATACCCTGGATAGCTGATTTTCGAGATCCTTGGTCCCAAGCACACTATAGAGAGGCAAGTTGCCTCAGGTCCCGGATAGATAAATACCTTGAACCTAAAATTGTTGAGAGCGCCAGTGCGTTGGTCACTGTATCAGAACCTATTCGGGAGGAACTTCTGCATATTCATACGTCTTTTTCTGAGAAAAGTTTTGTAATAGCTAACGGATATGATCCCGAGGACTATTCAAAAACGGTACTTTCTAAAACAAAATCGATGACGATTACCTTTACGGGCCGTATGTACGAGATTGATTTCTCTTCTAAAGGACGTACGCCGGCTGTTCTTTTTCAAAGTATGGCAAATCTATTCAGGGAAGGCCGAATTCCGCGGGATCGTCTTCAATGTATTATTTATGGCGAGTATCCTCATGCGCTTGCCAAAATGATTGCTGATTACGGCCTTGAGACAGTCGTGACATGCAGAGGTGCTGTTTCTTTCCGTGAAGCCATCGAGGCGCAACAAGATGCCGATATCCTTTTGCTGTTAAGTTGGAACGATAATGATCAAAAGGGCAACCTTGGCGGTAAAATCTTTGAATATTTAGGGGCGAAAAAACCCATTCTCGCGCTACCTTATTACAATCAGGGGATTGATAACATCCTCACATCAACCCAAGCGGGCGTAATCGTAACAAATGTTCAGGCCTGCATGGAAACTTTATGGGGTTGGTATCGAGACTTCGATACAAAAGGATTTATTCCATATCACGGCATAACGACGGTATTGGAAGGCTATTCCCGTAAAAGGGCAACAGAACAATTGGCGGATATCTTGAATAAGGTTACACAGACGAAGGGATGAACATGCCTTCCGTCAACAAGATCAAAATAGGCTTGATAGGGGCAGGTGCGATTGCCCAGCATGCATACATCCCCCTATTAAAGGATATTAGGGGGCTGGAGTTCGCCGCCGTTGTGGAACCCAACGATAAGATCAGGGCCAAGCTTGGCAATGAGTACCCTTTTGCCTATATCGGAACCGATCTCGACGCAGCCCTGAATCATGTGGATGCGGTCATCATTTGTGTTCCTAATTACCTGCATTACGCTGTGGCTCAGGTCTGTTTAACTAAAGGAAAGCATGTCCTTTGTGAAAAGCCTGTCACGACGACTGTTGAAGACTGTGAAAACCTGCTGCAAATCTCTGGTTCTAAGAATTTGGTGTTTACGGTGGGGCATGTCCGCCGGTTCTACCCCGCCGTCAAGCGGATAAAGGAAATAGTTGCACAAAACGTCCTCGGTCATCTTATAGACTTTGATTTTCGAGAAGGAACGATCTTTAGCTGGTCCACGGTTTCCGGCTACATATTTGATAAGGAGAAGGCTGGCGGAGGCGTTCTGATGGACATCGGCGTCCACCTTTTAGATCTCCTGTTGTGGTGGATAGACGATGAGCCTACTGTGGTGGATTATCAGGATGACGCCATGGGAGGACTGGAAGCCTTTGCGGAGATCAATATAACGTTTTCCGGCGGGGTTCGTGGCAGGGTGAGAGTAAGCCGTCTGAGCGTCCTCCGCAATACCTATAGTTTACGATTTGAAAAGGGGGAGATTAAATGGAACCCCTTCAATCCGCACACCCTTTACCTTAGAAAGGAACAGAATAAGCCGCAAGTCCTTGTGTTTCATAATGAAAATCCCACCCTTGCCCTGCTTTCCGATTTCAGCACTGCCATCGAGAAAAGTCGAAAGCCATTGGTCACTTTGGAAGAGGCTCTGCGTTCCCTGAAGTTAATCCATCAGTGTTATCGTACCCGCAAATCATTGGTGCTGGATTGGCTTGTGAAAGAGGAGTCATGATACCCATCACCGCTAAGCCCTTGATTACCGGCGCCACTGGATTTATCGGTGGACGAATTGCTGAGAGACTCTGGCTGGACTATGGGATCAAAGCTACTTGCCTGGTTAAATCTTATACGAATGCAGCCCGTCTCTCCCGGCTTCCCGTGACGATGAAATTCGGCGACATCTTGAATCAAGAATCACTGGAAATGGCGATGGCTAACTGTGATGTTGTCTACCACTGCGCTTATGGAAATACGACGAATTCCATATTGAATCGCCGGATCAACGAGGAAGGCTTAAAAAACGTAGGAGAGATCGCCCTGAAGTTGCATGTTAAGCGCTTCATTCACTTAAGCACGATTGCCGTATACGGGCTACAGCCCCCGGCATATGTGGATGAAGAAACACCAGTTGCATATTCGGGTGAGGAATACGGCGACAGCAAGATTCGAGCGGAATTAATTGCTGAAGAACTCATTAGTCGGGGGTTGCCTCTGGTAATTATCAGACCGACAATTGTCTTCGGACCGTTCTCCCCGATATGGACGATCGGTGCCGTCAAACGTGTTCTTTCCGGAGGGTGGGAAAATACAGAGTCCATTCAGGGGCTCTGCAACCCCGTATACATAGATGATCTGGTAAATGCCCTCTTTCTCTGTACGCAAAAGGATGAGGCTGTCGGAGAAACCTTTGTTATTTCAGGGAGCGAACCCATTCTCTGGAATGACTTCTACAGTCGTTATAAGCGTATGCTAGGTTTGTCATCGGCAAGTGCTGTTTCATCCTTCGCTCTCGATAATAACAGAATTTTGAAGTCGGTTGCACATACGTCCGTTCAATTTCTGCGCCGCTTCATTGAACCCCAGTTGGTTGGAGCCTATGAAACGCTCAAGCTTCGGAATCCAGCATTGGCTCGAAGACTGTACAGTTTTGTAAGCGGCGGACTTCAGAAAAATGAAGTGCAGCGATACGAGCAGAAAACAGTCTATTCTATTGAAAAGGCAAAGCGAGTATTGGGTTATCACCCAAGATCTTTTGATGAAGGAATGATAATTACAGAAAGATGGTTGAAACATCATGAATTTATTTCTTAATGAGAACCTACACCCTCCAAGGAGCATTTAAATGATCCTAATAACCGGTGGTGCTGGATATATTGGTTCGCACACTAACAAGATCCTCAATAAGAGAGGGTACGATACAGTCGTTTATGACAATCTGAGCAGAGGGCACAAAGAATTTGTCAAATGGGGCCATTTTTTTGAAGGCGATTTGGGCAATAAAGAAAAGATACGAGAGTGTTTCAAAACTTTTCCAGTTGAGTCGGTCATGCATTATAGCGCCTTCTGTTATGTCGAAGAGTCTGTTGCTCATCCGGCTGAATATTATCGAAATAACGTGATCAACGCCCTGAACCTTCTTGACGTCATGGCCGAATTCGGAGTGAAATATTTTATTTTTTCGTCATCATGTTCAACAT
>DYKD01000134.1:0-1470 GCA_020722765.1 Brevinema andersonii
CCCTGGCAGCATTATGACGAACCCGGCCATTTCGAATATGCCTGGTTAATTGCCCGGCTTGGTCGTCCGCCGCAGCCGGAAGACCTTGATTACGCCTTACGCCGTGAGATGTTAGCCTCGATGGTCGAGCATAATTTTTTCAAAGGAATGGGTTGGACGCCCAATTTGATTGATACCGAAGATGTACCCTGGATCGGTCCCGTCCAAACCGACGACCCACCGGGATATTACTATTTAGCTTCCTTGCCCTTACGCGTTTTCCCATACGCTGAAGTCACTCATCAGCTCTATCTGGCGCGCTTGATGTCTTGGGGGTTATTCTTGCTCACCATTTGGATGGTGAGGAAAGCGACCGAAGAATGGTTTGGCAAAGGGCATGAGATGACTGCCCTCGTCCCGTTAATGTTGGTAGGCATCCCCGCCTTTGTGGACATCATGACCGCCATCAACAATGATGTGGGGGCGGTCGCTTCTTTCACTTTTTTTTTCTGGATGGCGGGCAGTCTCATCTTGGGGAAGCTCCGCTTGGGGCGTTTTTTTTTGTTCCTTGTATCGCTTCCGCTTTGTTACTATATGAAGACTACAGCTTGGCTGGCTCTCGTGCTTGCGCCTCTTGCTTTGGTCCTTTCTATTCCCCTGCGGAAATCACTAGAGTGGACAAGATATCTTTTTCTCCCATTAATCGGGTTAGTGATTGTGTATTCTTTCTTTGATTGGCAGGTGAAGCTGCCGGTTTATTTTTATTCAAGCACTGTTAGCGGGCTGAGAAGTGAACTTCACGATGCCCCGCATGGCAAAAGGGTCTTCAGTTTAGAGAGCCATCAGGAAATGCACCAATGGATTCCCGAAGAAAAACTGAAGGAGGTTCGTGGGAAGGTCGTCACGCTAGGCGCATGGGTTTGGGCAGATGAACCCGTTGAGGCGGATGTTTTTCAATTTTGGGTCGATGGAAAAGCTATTGGCGGGGATAAACCGATCGCAGTGGGCACCAAACCCCAGTTTTTTCAAGAACACTTCTTTATCCCCACTGATGGAAAACAAGGCCGGGTTAGCTTTTCTTCTGCGGCGCTGGCATCTGGAACTCATCTTTACTTGGATGGACTAGTCCTGTCACCCGGGTTGTATCTTACCTCAGGGCTGCCTCAATTCAACGATGTAAAGGCAAAAAATGGCATCTGGCAGGGAGAACCGTTTAACAATATCCTGCGCAACGCCTCTGCGGAAAGCTCCCTACCCGCCCTGAGAGAAATCAGTCAACAAATACTCTCTCGAGGAAAAATAGACAGTCGTTATTTCTGGAGTTTTCTTGATTATGAAGGGGTGGGGTGGTTTTATGCCGAGGCTATCAAACGCCTCTTTGAGTCATTTTGGGGGATCTTCGGTTGGGGACATGTTTCAGTAGAAGTAAAATGGATATATACGCTCATGGTTGTCTTAATATCTCTTGCATTTTGTGGTATGATTATTCAA
>DYKD01000134.1:1570-4337 GCA_020722765.1 Brevinema andersonii
GCTTGGTTCAGCATCGGAAGATTTTATTACGGAGGAGTTAGATGAAGAGGAAATATCAATTGGCATCTATTGGGATGACCCTTTTAATCGCTTTTCTCTTGCTTGGGCAGGTATTTTTGGCTAGGGGTCAAACTCCCCCGGATGCGTACAAGCTTTATCTGCCGTTGATCTTGCGCGAGCGCGGGCAGACGGTCTTTGGGGTTCAAGCTCTTCCGTTGAATACAACGATCGCTGATCGAGCGAAAGACGCCAATGTGACTTGGGTTCGCTCGAATGAGTTGCTATGGTCGAATATTCAGCCCAATAACCCTGCGGAATTTCTCTGGGAAAATGCGGCTACGCTCGAGGGCTACCTGAAGAACGCAGCCGAACGCAAACTCCAAACCATATTGCTCATTCGGAGTACCCCTAGTTGGGCTCAAAAAGTCAGTGGGTCTTATTGCGGGCCAATCAAACAAGAAAACTTACAAGACTTTGCCAATTTTATGAAAGAAGTGGTCAAACGCTATAGTGTTTACCCTTATAATGTCCGTTATTACGAGCTATGGAATGAACCGGATGTCGCTCCGAACTTAGTGCCACCTACGAGCGTTTTTGGATGTTGGGGTGACGAGTCAGATACTTATTATGGAGGGGGGTATTATGCGGAAATGTTAAAAGCAGTGTATCCAGCAATCAAGAGCGCTAATCCGAGCGCCCAAGTGGTCGTCGGGGGGTTATTGTTGGATTGTGATCCAAGAGGAGTTGGGTCCGGATATTGTGACACAACCCCAAAAACAAAACCACCCCGCTTTATTCAGGGGATTGTCAATAATGGGGGTGAAAGTTATTTCGACTACATTAGTTTTCATGGTTATCCTACTTACAGTCCTTCTTCCAGCCCTATTCAATCGGAAAAAGAATTTCCAACTTGGAAGGCAAACGGTGGAGTGGTCGCCGGAAAAATTAACTATCTACGCAGTATTTCCAACAAACCCTTGCTCCACACCGAAGTATCGCTTTTGTATCAAGGAACCCCCGACGAAGCATTTCAACAAGCTAAAGCCGATTATGTTGTCTGGTTATATGCTCGAAACTGGGTGTTGGATATCAAAGGGACGACATGGTACACCCTGAATGGACCAGGTTGGCGAAATGGGGGGCTATTAGACGGCAATCAAAATCCATTGCCTGCTTATGACGCCCTGAAGTATATGACGGAGTCGCTCACCGATTATAAATTCAACCGAGAAGTATCTCCTGGAAATGGAACACTCGGGTTCGAGTTTATCAAAGGGTCATCGAAAATATGGATTGTTTTTACCCCTGACATAAATATGCGTACGATCTCAACCCCATCTGGGCTTACTGCGGCGTATGATCCCTTTGGTAATCCCGTCCCATTTGGATCAACGATAGATATTACTCGCCCCACCTATCTTCATTTTGGTCCGTAATCGCAACCGTTGATTGCTCAGAGTATCCTTTTTGTCATTCCTTTGGTCTGCCTGATACTGACATGGATATTGATGACCAAACCATCAATATCCATGTTTTTTAATCGGTTAGATTTATTTCAAATATTCTTCATCGGTTTAGCTATTCGGTTGCTTTGTGCTTTCATCATCGGAGCACGATCGAATTATGATATTGACTCATATTATTTAGTGAGTAATCATGTTTTGGCGGGTGAAGATATTTACCGGATGGCGGATACAGTTAATCGCCATCCATATCTTCCCCTTGAGATGTACTGGTTAGGTGCTGCTCGGCTTATATCTGAATTTACAAAACTCCCTTTCCCTTTTGTTGTCAAATGGTTGTTTATCGGAGCTGATGTATGCCTAATTCTTGTAATTTACCTTTACATGGATCATCGTTCAATCCCACAGCCGAAAAGAGGAGCTTTACTCTATGCCATTAATCCCATCGCTGTCTTTGTTTCGGCTTATCACGGTCAATTTGATGCTTTACCCATCTTATTTTCAATAATAGGATTATTTTTCGTAAACACCTCCGCTTGGATGGTAGGATTTTGGATAGGATTAGGAATATGGATCAAGAGCTTCCCCATCCTAGCCTTGCCGACTGCTTTGGAGCTGATCAGAAACCATAAAGGGAAAATCATTGTCTTTGGTTTGAGTATACTCTTACCTTTTATTGGCATTCTACTATATGTGTCTGTCTACAATTCTCGCCTAGATATAGTTTTCAATCGGGCGGTGACCTACAATCATGGGATAGGGGTTTGGGGATACACTTATTTTTTACGCTTGCTATCATTGTATGATCATAGTTTTTCTGTTTGGGTCTCGTTGTATTTCAAGGTCAGCCGGTTTGTGACTCTCGGTATATTGGCTGTAATATGGGGTATAGCGGTCAAGAAGAGCGATGACCCGATATATATTTATTTCATAACCCTTCTTGCCTTTCTCGCCTTTACTCATGCGTTTTCAATTCAATACTTAATGTGGATCATACCTCTGGCGATTATCTTAGGAGAAGATCGTTGGCTTTTACGTTACAATTTAGCTTCAGTAGCCTATGCCTTTTTGGTTTATAACACTTTGATCTTAAATAATTCAATCACCAATCTAATGCCATGGCCAAAAGCGGATTTAGTCATTATTATCCCATCGAGTTTACCAGTTTGGATCATTTGTTTAGGTTGGCTCTTTAGTTTTTTTCTAAAAACCGCAGGAAGCGAAAGCGCAAATTCCTGAAAATATTTAGCAACTACTTTGACAATGTCACATTTTCGTATAGTTGTCATTGCGAGGAGCGTTCT
>DYKD01000135.1 GCA_020722765.1 Brevinema andersonii
TCCGTTAATAGGATACCTCACACCATTATCTTTTTCCAGACATTTTAAGACATTACCGGTGTTATTCCATTTCACTTATCTTCTTTTATGTTATTTTAAGCATTTTTATCTATTTTCAACATAACAAGCGTTACAAATCCTAAATTTTTAATCCTTAACCTTTCTAAACTATTGATATATAAAGACTTAGGAAGGAGTAAAATTCGTGATAATTTTTCTCATTTAAACAATAATTTTATATGAATACTACGAAAGTAGCAAAAAGGAAAGGAAGTGAAAAAAGATGAAAAAATTTAAGAAAAATGAATTTCAGGAGATTCGGATTATGAAGACAACCGTTCACTACATTGAGGGTATTGACATTCGAGTGTGGACAAAAGTGAACAACAAGTGGTTCCTTCAAAGCAAGGTATCTGGTTCCGGATAGAACAATGGCATGACTTCTGGGATATGATACTTAGCTTCCGCCCATGGGAGATAGACAGAACAAAGACTGTCACGAGCACAGATGAGAGTGAGGAATCTACTGTGACAGTTAAGTAATAGAAGGTCATCATTGGAGTAGAGGGTTTACATTGTGAGCTCCCTACTCTGTGATGCAATAACATTTATAAGGAGAAGGAAAATGGAAAATAAGAAGATTATAGAGCAAGACTTGGCAAAATCAGGTTTGGAGCTATCAGAGATTAAGCAGTATGGTGTTGGAGTTTTCACTGATAGTGAGGAAATTCTGAAGAAGAGGCTTGGCTACACTTCTTATAACGGACATTCCCTGTTGAAAGACTGTCAGCTTCTTGAGTTCAGCTACTTTGATAAAGAAGGGAATAACATTTTTTCAAGATTCCGGTTATACCCTAACCTGGATGGTGTAAAGTATTTACATCCTTTAAATACACCTGCAAGACCATATATCTTGCCCGAAGTCTGGTCAGAAGCAGATAAATCACATAAACCCTTATGGATTACTGAAGGAGAGAAGAAGGCTTTGAAACTGTTTAAAATGGGACGTTCGGCTATTGCTTTATCCGGAGTCTGGAACTTCAAAGCAGGTAAGGATAACAAAGACAGTTTTTCAAAGGAGATTTGGGAAGAGCTCCTGGGGTTCAACCTTGGAGGAAGGATAATCTTTTTGGCGTTTGATATGGATCTATGGGTAAATCCGCAAGTACGTAAGGCACTGTATGAACTTGCTTTGAAGTTGTATAAGAAGGGAGCAATAGTCAGATTCGTTCACTGGGATATTTCGAAAGGTAAGGGTGTCGATGATGTGCTGGGTAATGTAACTAATGCCGAGGAGGAACTGTTAAAACTAGAGCACAACGCTGAAAGATTGGAAGATTTTGTGGAGAAGGATCACTACGAAGAAGTTGTTCGTGCAATAAAGATTGCTGGATTACCTGCGGATAAGGAGGAGATGATTGTTAAACCGCTGAGCAAAAAGTTCGGCATTAAGATAAACACCTTTATAAAGCGTATAAAGCCGGACCAGGCAAGGATATCTGAAAGAGAACCTGAAAAATATACAGAGGAAGAGCTTCAACAGGCAGAAGCATTGCTTAAGAATCCAAATTTCTGGGATGAATACATTAAGACCTGTCACAAATCCTACGTAGATAGGGATGCGGAACTTATTCTAGTTAAACTTGCATCTGTAACCAGACATTTTGATAGAGGTGTCTCAGTCATCCTAACTGGAAGTAGCTCTATAGGAAAATCGTCCCTTCTAGAAACCGTGCGGGCAACCATAGATTGTACTCAGGTAGAGGATTTATCTTCTATTTCTGAACAATACCTTGTTTATTCGGATATCCCTATGGAACATCGTATATTTCTATTTTATGAAACCAGGAGTGCTCACGAGGCGCTGAACATAGTTAAATTGGCATTGACAGAAGGCAGAATCGTACGTGGTACAGTTGTAAAAAATAATAAAGGGGGACTGGAGGCTAGGAAAATTGATAAGCCTGCCGATGGCCTGGTTATATTTTCGACTTTTGCCAGCGGAGGGGTGGATTTTGAGCTAAAAAATAGGGTTATCATGGTTGAGATGACCTCTACTCCCGAGCTTAGACAGGCTATAAATCTAAGCTACTGTCAGCAGGAATATGAGTGTATTAATCCAAAAATTTTCCGTATAGCAGACTCATTAATTGAACCTTGTGAAGTTGTGATTCCGTATGAAGAGTCCTTGGCAAAAGCATTTCCATATGAAGAAGAACGTTTCAATAGGGACCATAAGAAAGTGAGGACACTTATCAAAGCTAACGCGCTTCTTCATCAGAGACAAAGGGATAAAGATAAAAGCGGCAGAATAATAGCAACCAGAGAGGACTATGAGGTAATTTATAAAATAGGACATCTGATTGCTCAAAGTATGAGCACACTGACCGAAGGACAGCTGAAGTTCCTACAAACGATAAAATCTATGGTACCGGACAGACTTCAATTTCCAGTAGATCCAGGAGACGGAAGGGAAAGAGGTTATCTCAATAAAGTCACAATTATAGACAAGCTAAAAGGAGAGTACACTGAATCTACAATTAATGTGTATCTCTCTAAGTTAAAAAAGTTAGGTTACATAACATTTCAGGGTAGAGGGTCAAGTACAGCAATATCTGAAGTTATCGTGCCTGAGCGACATGAATGGTCTGTGCTCCCTACTATTGAGGAGGTCTTTGAAGGGAAGGTTAGAACACCAGCTAAGGCAGAAAAATCGTGATGCTTTGGTAAGGAATATCAAGAAGATAAGCCCTCTGTGTAAAAATTGTAAATTTAAACGTTCATGTAAGAAAAAAACGAGTATTAGCACTAAATTTTTAAATTTCCCTTAATTTTACTCGAATTAATATGGAAATTATTGAGGGACAAGGGTTTAGATGAATATTAATTTTTTAATTCATTACTATATACGATAATAACAATGAACAGAAAACTACAGCTTTCTCAATCTGACGGATGTCCGGAAGAGATGTTGGCTTCCGAAGATACCTGGATTTTACATGAAAGAGCAAAGTGTTATAAAATTAATCAGGTTGTTAAAATGCTCTTTGAAAACTTGGGTATGGAACATTCTATAGAAGACCTGAGAGAAATCCTCCTAAAAAAGGAGGATAACATGAGGTTCTTCAAACAGAAGAGAAGCATGTATTGGTATGTAGATATTTCCTGGGGTACCGGTAAAAGATATCGGCTAAGTACTCGTTGCGAAAAGAAGCGGGATGCTGAGAAGGTTGGCTTCCTGCTTTTCAAAAGAATACTTGAAGTCCCAGGCAAGGATGGACTTTCTCCGGATATGCCAAAGCCAGTTCCTTCCTTTCAAGAGGCCTCCGAGATGTACCTTGAGAAGAGATGTAGAGGGAAAAAGAAGGCTTTTCATCGGGAAGAGCTTTGTCATAAAGATGTGATAGGGAAACTCGGGAGATACAAGGTTACAGAGATTACTTCTTCTATTGTTGAAGACTGGATGGAAAGAGAGAAGCAGAGGATTGTTAGAACGGGAAAAAGAATATCCGATAGAAGTATCAATTATAATAGAGGATATTTAAACAGGGTTTTTGAGTTTGCAAAGGAACAGAAGTGGATAGATGATAATCCTGTTGCAAAGATCAAACCTCTCCGTTTAAATAACAAGAGGAGGAGGATCCTTAGAGATGAGGAGAACGAAGAGATTAGACTCCTTGAAGCCTGTGAACATGACTGGTTCAAAAGGGTTCTAATATTTGCAATTGAGACCGGCCTGAGGATAGGTGAAATATGCTCCTTGAAGAAGGAACAGTTCTTTCTTAACAACGGTATCCCTCACTTTGTCTTAACCAGAGAGAAAAATGGTGTGGAGACAAAGTTTCCTATTGTTTCTAAACGATTACTCCAGGTGATTAAGGAACAGATGGAATGTTTGCCAGAAGATAGGGTCTATTTCTTTATTGATGATGAAGGTAGACCTGTAAATTCATATACTCTCATTTACTGGCTCAAAAAGACTGCTATGAAAGCAGGTCTAAGCAATTTGAGCAGTAATGATCTTCGTAGAACCTTTTGCAGCAGACTCTACTGGATGGGATGTAATCCTGTGTTTGTTGAGTATCTTATGGGACATACAGTAAGTGGGATACCCTCTCATTATCTTGTCTACAATCTAGGTGAAATCTACGAGGAACTGGTGAGGATAGAAGCAAAGAAGCAAAAATCTTGGCATACAGTTGGCATACCTGAAGGGAATTTAGTTGCTGTATAGGAAGTCTAAAATCGTTGAAACCGTTGGGAGAGTAGTGCCGGGAAAGGGATTCGAGCGGCTTCGTCTCCCACTACGACTCAGCTCGGCCAC
>DYKD01000136.1 GCA_020722765.1 Brevinema andersonii
CAAGACCTGACCCCTTATGCCAAAGGCCAATATCCAAGGCCTGACCCCTTATGCTCTAACGATACACGGCGTGGGCAAGATCCTGGGATTGACGATTATGTTGGAGACCGGCCCCATTGAGCGGTTTGAGACCGTTGGAGATTATGTATCGTATTGTCGGAAGGTCCCCAGCCAATGGATCAGCAATGGGAAGAGGAAGGGGTCCGGGAATAAGAAAAACGGTAATAAGTATTTAGCGTGGGCTTATGCAGAGGCCTCGGATTTTGCCAGACGGCTTTATCCGGAGTCTCGAGCTTATTACAACCGCAAGATGCAACAGAGCAATCCTGCGGTGGCCCATAGTGCTCTTTCACACAAGTTGGCCCGAGCGGCCTACTACGTCATGAGGGATCAAGTGGCATTTTGTCCAGAAAAATTATTCGGGTAAGGATTTGGGCTGGAACGGGGAACCCAGGGTAGGGTTGGTGAAAAACCACGAGACCTGATTGGTCAACCGTTCCACCCCAACTTCATAAGGTCATCAACGTCTTGACTGCCCACGCCGTGAGCCCCCAAGGGTTGGCTAACAACCATGAGATCTGTCATCTACGAATTGGACACGGCCTGGAACCGAAGATTTTCTGGGTCCCGTGAAACGGGACAGGGGTCGCAGAGAAAAACGCGTCTTACTGCAGACCTTGATCCTGATGGGTGACTGGTGCCGTGAAGACGGACACCGATAAACCTAAAGAAACTACGGCAAAGGGAAAGAAGTTGATGACTCCATGGGGATCATCTTAAGTAAGAAACAAAAGCGGAGACTTCCGTGAAGCGTTGGGGGGAATAGGTTCCGGAGCAAAAGAGTCTATAAGGTGGGCGGCTGCTCCGACGAGCCACCTGGCGGCCCATTCTCGCAGCCGCCTGGTTCCCAAGAAAAAAACGCTCTTTCTTGCTGATGGATTATTTTTTTCTCTTGACAGGTGCCTTTTAAATGGGTGACACCTTTCATTCACTGCTCCATCACTTCTCATCCTCCGAAAGACAACAGTTGCCGGGCCATTCGCCGTTATCTTGAATTTTAGATCAAATGTATAGGGAAAGTAATCACATGGGACATCAGCAGATGCTGGAGTCATCTCAACCCATACATCAGTGACCTTTCCTGCACTGATTTCAGGACAAAGCTCTTTCAAAAACACCTCTTTTGAGCCCTCCATTCCACATAAATAAGCCTGTCTTAATTCCTTCACCTTCCAGGCTCTTATGCAATTCTTTCGTTCAAGATGAAATTCTGTCCGTCTCCCCCTTATCTGATCATCAAGAAAGCCATCTTCAACAATCGTAATAATGGACTTTAAAGGACACTCTGCCCTTTCATTCTTCTGTTTTATACTTACAAATCTCACATCTGAAACCTTGAGTAACCGCATGACAATTGAAAGAGGATTGGATGTCCATTTCTCCTTCTTTTTCTCAGCGGATATTAAGAGTTGATTGAACTCTCTGACATCAAGTGTCCTATAAGAAACAACAGGAAACTCGTTCGGTCGTCTTTCCTGTGCAAGAAGAGAAAGAGGGAGTAACGCCAAGAGTAACACACTGCGCATTACTATCCCTCTCATCCAATAAATAGAACCACCCCCTTTTCATACACACAAAACCCATGTACCATGAAGATTCTTTTAATCATTTTATTTTTTGGTAAAAAGGGACAGTTCCTTTCTGTTGGCATGTAGATTTAAAATAGAGCCGTCCCCTTTTCCGCACGTATATAAAGAGGGACAGTTCTATTTCCCATCACCCTTTCAGTTTTATTTTGTTCTATCAGCAAAATAAGTCTCCCCCTTAATAATAGAACCGTCCCTTTTTCCGCTTAATTCTGACGAATATTCATAAGAATCAATTTACGTTGGATTTTAGGTCTTATTTTTTCAAGATAAAAGATTTGACCTTATGCTGACACTTTCTACTGTCCCTTCTTAACATTCTGTTAAATAAGCCATTCTGGAATTTCTTGTGGATTGAAAAAAACAGGGTTAGTAGGTATGCCACCTTTCTCACATTCAGACTTCTGGTTCTTTTTCACTGTTACGGTTTTTCTTTTATTTATATCCCAAAATGATACCTCACCATCAAGTACCATTACCACCGTTTTGTCATCCCCAGAAATTAATATGAAGTCAGTTCCACGAACACCCGCATGGGCATTCGTACCCTTGTATATAAATGGCCCTCCACCTCCGACTATTTTTTGTATTTTAGCCCTTATAGAGCCTTTAATTAATTCAAGTACAGACGGTTTTTCTGGTTCTTTTTGACATACATCTTTCAAATCAACAGATGAGTTAGGAGCAAGCTTAACAGTTACGCTACCAAATTTTATCAATATGGAACTCCTCCTCCCCGTCTCTACAATAGCATCACTAAGATTTATCTTTCCTTCTCCTGACAGTTGCATTCCATTAATTTTCACATCACCTTTTAAATCCACAATTTGGGCAGTACATTGGCATGGAACTTTCCTTACATACCATTCATAGATTTCATTACCTTCAACACTTGGTTCTCCTCCACCTCGCCGTTCTCCAGGGCCGAATGTGATATCTGTAGTACTCCGTGCCATTCGACCATGATAGCCTAACCGTTGAGGAAATTCATTGCAATAACCTAACTCTGGATTATTTTTGACAGAACTACATAGGCCAGCCAGTTTATACATGCCTGGATGCGCAATCCCTTCGAATGCATAATCTTCTATTTCATCTTGGTATTCTATAGGTGGTATCGGATCCTGCATACATCCTTCTATGTTTTTAACGATAGATTCTGTCTTATGGTTAGTTTTCCAGTACGCCGTGTGTCTCCCTCCCATCTTTTGACTCATCTCACCTTCTGTAAGGATTCCCGTTGACGTTCCTTTGTAATGCACACAGCTAGTCTCTCTAGAAAAAGTGCTATGAGAGCTACCGCTAATGTTTTTACTGATTATGTTCAATTTTACCCCTTCCACATAAAACATGACATGACCCCATGCATCTTGACTTGATGATCCGCTGTAGGTTTCAACGTTTCTTTTTTGATAATGGTGTACAGCCTTTAGGTGTTTTTTAACTTTAAGAGTTCCAACCCAACAATCGCCAGCAAGTGCATTTAGAGGTGATACAAAAAGCAAATATATCGCTACCCACAGTAATAACAGGCAATTTTTATGCATATTCTTCATCATCTCCTTTCAGCCGCATTGTCCTATCCACCTTCCCTTTATTTGCTGGGTAATCTCCATGCCAGCGTGTTTGACCTTTATAACCCCTTCAAAGTTGGTTCCCCTATAAGTCACTCTGCCGTTGCTTACCGCAGTGCCTTCAGGTGTCTTACACTCTATAACCCATGTGACAGTATCTCCCTTAACATCATGCTTTATGATCTTACATTCCTGATTTGGTTCTTCCTTCTGCGGAACCATGTCCTTTTTTGTCAGACAATGGGTATAGGTCTGTGGAGGCATCTTCATGGGCATCACCGGTATATCCATCTGCATCGTTATCTCCCAGAGACCTTCTTTCATGTTTGGTCCTCCTGCAATGGCAATTCCAGAGAAAAGAACCAAAGAAACTACAATTAATAGAATACAACTTTTCTTAACCATCTTCTCCTCCTTTTAAAAATTTGCTTCTTGAGACTTTTCTGTGGATTCCCTCTTTGAAAATATTTATCTCTATGACTGTCTTTTGCTTTTTCCTCTTCTGAATGATGCTGCCCACCATCAACCTCTATGACCAAATTCTTTTTGGGACAGTAAAAATCTACGATGAAGTCTCCTATAGGCTTTTGCCTATAAAATTGATAACCTTTTAGTTGTTTGCCCCGTATTTTTGACCATAGTGCCATTTCAGCATCGGTCATATTCTTTCGGAGTTGCCGGGAATATTTCTTTAGATGCTTATCATACGAAAGCATATTCCTAAAATCCCCCTTCATCCCCCTTTTTCAAAGGGAGATGCTTTGCGCTTCCCTCACTACTTACCCAAACAAAAGCCAATAGAACCAAAAATTTACTGTTCTACAAGTTCCACACGCCGGTTCTTGGCACGGCCGTCATCGGTCTTGTTCGAGGCAACAGGAGCCAGGGACCCCACTCCATAGGCTTTGAGCCTTTGAGCAGAGACCTTGTATTTCGTCGTGAGCTCCTTCACCACAGCTTCTGCCCTTGCTTTTGAAAGCTTCATGTTGT
>DYKD01000137.1:0-1326 GCA_020722765.1 Brevinema andersonii
CTTCCTCCCTTCCCATTTTAACAATCTTTGCCTTAACCACATTCTTAAAACTCTGCCAAAATAGCTCCTTCGTCCACAAAACCGGATCATCCGTCCACCGCTGCGGATGCACCGTAATCATCATCTCACGCCACAGGCGGATGCGACTGGGCGCATTATCCGGCAACCTTCCTTCCTCCGCCGCCCGTATAATATCCCACGCCGACCCAAACCCAAACCTCAACCCCAACTTCTCATTCAACGTCTGCCGTATTCCCTCCACCTCACCATTCCGTGTGCCTTACAAGCCACTCCCTCTACCTTCGGCCAGCGCGCGCCTGTAAAGTTCTTTGCTAATCCGGAATTGAGCCGTTTGGACCAACTTATCCAATTCGGCCTTGAGGCTCAAAATCAGACCCTCTCTCTTTGCCCATACCAAAATCCCAACTATGCCCAGTACATTCAAACCAAAGGCCTCTGCAGTCTCTCTGGCATCCTTTTCATCCAGTAATACGAGATCCGCGCCCATCTCTAATGCAAGAGCAATCGCTTCTGACTCTCCGTCATCCAGATGTTGTGTTAAAGAAGCCACCAGCAGTTTATCTTGAACTTCTTTTACTTTTGTCCAGCCAGATTTTTCTACCTCCTCCGCTCCCGGCTTTCCAATCCCTTCGATTACAACCTCCCGCCACACCGCTTGAGGTATTAGTACCTCGGAGAACTTGTGCTGCAACAATTCCAGTCGACCTATGATCGACAGATTGATTAAGGGGGAAGAATTACTTGCTACCAGCACTCAGTTTCTCCAAAGTGGCAAGGTCCTTCTCCAAATCTTCTACATCATAGCGCCTCAAGATGTGCTCTTTCCCTAATAAAGATTGAAAGTCCCATTTTGTCATCCCAGCCAATCTTCTGGCCTTCCCATAGCTCAATACCCCTGTTTGGTACAAACGAAGCGCTAACTCAATCCTAAGCCTCTGGGGAAGTTCCCTTTCAGGCACTTTCATCGAGCGTAAAACATCTTTGGGAATTTCAATTACCAAATCCATGATCGAGATTCCTTTCGATTAAATATCGCATTGTTCAAAATCGGTCCATCCTCTCATCAACACGATAATTTAATTATTCACTTGACGGTCAGTGCTTCTTTGATTGATCTCTACTCTCTCAGGTCCATCCCAAGCGTTCTTTGTTCGACTATGATAATCCAAATCGCACCCCTTATTGCCTACTTTCCTTCTCCTTTGACTACGTTTGACGATATTTGACTATCCTTGACCATTCTTGACAATTTTTGTCCCCTCGACAATCCTTAACAACGTTTGCCCATGTTTGACTACGTTCGAC
>DYKD01000137.1:1426-4204 GCA_020722765.1 Brevinema andersonii
TTTTGTCCCCTCGACAATCCTTAACAACGTTTGCCCATGTTTGACTACGTTCGACTACGTTTGACGATATTTGACTATCCTTGACCATTCTTGACAATTTTTGTCCCCTCGACAATCCTTAACAACGTTTGCCCATGTTTGACTACGTTCGACCACGTTTGACCATGCTTGACCACCCTTGACCATTCTTTCCTGCTCTCGACAGCTCTTCACAATCCGAAATCCCCCAACCGCATCGGCAAAGCTAGTTTCTCTTTTCGCGCGGATCCATTGCCTTGTATCCACTATCTTGCACCGCTTCCAAAAGAACTTTCTGTTGTCACAAAAAGCCAATCTTTCTCCGAAATCAGGCTAAAGGTTCCAAATTGAAGAGCATCAAGCGTTCTCAAGCCTTTTGTTTTTCCATGTTTTTTCAGCAACGACTCCGCCTCTCTAACAATTGCCTGTCCTAAAGGTTCAACATTAAACGAATTGAGTTGCTCTTCAAATCCGTCTATAACCACCCTTAACTCCTGATCGCCTATCTCATTGTTTCTATACCTGCGAAAAATGGCGCTTAAAAACTCTATCCGAGCAAGCTCTGAAATCCACATTTCATTGTCATTGGAGTTGATTACGCGCGTAACAGTCTGCGACCCTTCTTCTTCATGGAATAGCTTGACTAAAGCTGAAGTATCAAAATAAAAAGTCACGCTCTCTCCTCTCGACCCAACAATATATCCTCGCTCAAAGAGCCCTGACACTTTTTCAAGGCATCTCTAACTCGCAGGTATGCCATTACCTTCCCTGTTCGTTTTGATTTCGGCAACTTTTTTTAAATAGAAGAATCAAATCCTACACCCTTAGCACCTCACTAGGTTCCAATTCTTCTAACTCTTGAATAGTCTTATCGTTCACTTTCATCTCTATCTCCTTTATCCACATTTGTCTATATTTAACAACTCCTAACAACTCTTCCCAATCCCAAATCCAAAATCTGAAATCCACCATTCGACATTCGAAATCCGCAATCTGAAATGCTTTTCTCCCTCAATCCGCAATCCTCTGCTCCCACTCTCCCTCTCTCCACTGCTCCCTTACTCCTCTGTCCTCTGACTTCTGCCTGCTGTCCTCTGCCCTCTGTCTTCAATTCTTCCGTCCACCTTTCCCCTTATCTGCCCCTCTCACCCGCTCCCTTCCAACCTTCCAACCTTCCAACCTTCCAACCTTCCAACCTTCCATTCCTTTCCCTTCCAATCTTCCATTTATTCCATCTTTCCCCCTTTTATCATCCCGCTTTTAATGACATTCTTAAAACCCTGCCACACCAACTCCTTCGTCCACAACACCGGATCATCCGTCCACCGTTGCGGATGCACCGTAATCATCATCTCACGCCAAAGGCGGATGCGACTGGGCGCATTATCCGGCAGCCTTCCCTCCTCCGCCGCGCGAATAATATCCCACGTCGACCTAAACCTCAACCCCAGCTTCTCATTCAACGTTCCTTTTAGCTTTTGGCTATTGGCATTTGGCTATCGGCCATTAGCTCTTGGCTCCATCCTTCCATCTTTTCTTCCCTCCTTCCATCCTTCCATCTTTTCTTCCCTCCTTCCATCCTTCCATCTTTTCTTCCCTCCTTCCATTTTTTCTTCCATCCTTCCAATCTTTTCCCTTCCATTCTTCCAATCTTCCTCCCTTCCATCCTTCCAATTGGATGAGCAAATGATTGGACATAAATCAACTAATCAGTAAGCTCAACCCACTTCCTTTTCTTCTTTTCTTTTCGGCAGTGACAAAGAAAATATCTTGTTGGGATAATCAACTGTAAGAATAAAATTACTGAGAAAGCTTCTCACACCAAGCAAAGGAATATTAAGATTTGGCATGAAATCTATCAATACATCCTGAGTAGAAAAACCCGCTATTATAATGCGACTAATATGACTGTAAGCAATGGTAATCCCATTGCCTGTACTTATTTTCTTCGCCTTTCCAGTGTGGAGTTGATGTCCCAAAAGTAACGCAAAAGAGGCGGGAAAAGCACACTCATCTGCCCCTGTATCTATAAGCGCATAAACCTTTATTTGCCTATTGCTGTCCGGATTCACAATTGTAACAGGGAGATATGGTCTGGCAATATCCCCCGGCCTTACAATCGTAAAAGGGTAGTTACGTATTGGCATGAGAAAGCCCCGTTGTAACGGACCGTATGGGAATGAAGTCCGATGAAATTTTCACTATCCTCATTCAGGATAAATATGAATAACATTTTCTTCGGGTACGTATAGAATTACCGGATCTTTAAATCCATTTTTTTCAGCATCCTTCAATGCTTTTTGAGGATTCTTCCCTACGCCTATAATTGTATTATCATCAAAGCTCTTCATTGCAACATAACGTCCATTATATTCGTTTGTATTTACTAATATCTTTTCCATAACGCCTCCATATACTCGGTCCATTCTTGCATAAAAGCGCCAAACAAAATCTATCGTGATTAAATTAAATATCTGAATTTTAGCTCGTGCAATGTCTGTTCACAGTAAACAGTTGTCAAAACGCAAAAACAAATCCCCATTCATACAAATCGTTTTATTATCGAAATTCTTCCACAACATCTCTAACTTCCTGTAAAACCTCTCATACGCCAAATCAATCAACTCCTCCATCTCTTGCCCTTGCTCTCGCTCTTTCTCCCTACTCCATACTCCATACTTCCTACTATTCCCTTCCATCCTTCCGCTCTTCCATCCTTCCGCTCTTCCATCCTTCCATTCCTTTTCCTTCCATCCTTCC
>DYKD01000045.1 GCA_020722765.1 Brevinema andersonii
GGTTCTCTCTTTCCCATACGAATTAAATCTGAAGAGATAGAGCTTGCCTTCGAGGTTTCCAGCCACCCGTGTAGACCAAAGTCCTTTCCCTTCCTTCTTCATCTGAACAACCTGATAAGGGGATGAGGCAGACGCATCAGCATATAAAAGCACGTCCACCTTCTCAGCTACAGGAGACCACGTCCGGAAAGTTGTTCCACCTAGGGAAAATTCATTCCCCAGTTTCGCAGTCAAATCATAAAAAGAGGGATCATTGAGGACATCACGCGCATAAACTTCCTGAAGTGAAAATCCTGGCAGGCGGAGCTCACAACGGCCTTGCAGATCAGCAACTGACAGCGTTTCATTCAGAACTAACTGGTACTGTGGCAAACCAGAAACCAGCCCCTTGGACTTCACTTCCTTGAAAGAACATTCACGTTGCGCAGTCTTGAGAACCATCTCCTTTGCCAAAAATGTGCTTAAATTCGGTTTCACTGTCAAAATAACAGTGATAGTTGTTGGCGAATCTGCGAATGCCCTCTTTACCTTTGGTGAAAAATCAATCTTCCTCGGATCCATATACACCTCTCTATCTCCTGCAACTAACCAGACTTCTCCAACCCCCTTCTCATTCACTTGTACAAAACGGTCACCGTCAAAATCCTTGCTCTCCCATTCGCCTTTACGTAAGATGAATCCTATTTTTTTCAACCGTTCTGGAAATTTAATTTCAATGAAACCGCCAAACGCATCAGTCCCTGCAACTGCATAGGAAGCGCCACCCTGTCCTTCTGCCCAAGCCCACGCATTCCAACCATCATAGTTTCCATCCGCTCTGTAATAATGAAGGATGACATGCGTACCCTTGGCAGATGGGGGACCACGGGGTTGAATCTGCGAAATATCGGGACGGTTCTCTTTTCTCTTGGCTACCTCAATAATCCTGCTAGCCTTGGATGCATCGATTTCAAAGGACTCCTGCCCTTCCCCAACCCAGATCTCAGCTATGCCTTTCTCATTAAAAACGACACTTCTATCCTTATCAACATCCTTCTCTATCCAATCACCTTTCCGGATTATGAAACCGAGCTTGTCAACCCGTTTATCAAGCAACAGTATAGCAACCATGCCAAACTCATCTTTTTCCTTAAAAACGACAGAACGACCATCCACACCATCTCCCCAGACCCATACAGTCCAGTCTTTGTAATCCGATTCAGCCCGAGTATAATGGATGATAAGTACGGACTGAGCCTTGAAATCGGAAGCCTGCTTACCTTGAGCCAAGGATTGTATCTTTGTCTGAGAAATAAGATTTTGTGGAACAAATGACAAAAGGGAAAGAACCAAAAGAGAGATTATCTTCTTCTTCATCATAAACCTCTCAATTATCAATAGTAGTTTGACATCATACTACTATACAAAAAATAAATGGGAAAGTCAAGTCTTTTCCAGATATTTTTTTCAGCCTCTTTTTTTTGCTTTTTTTTCTGATTTTTAGGATATATTATAATAGGGATGTCAATATCGGGTGTAGGTATCGGTAGAAAACCGAGCTAATCAGGGATACAACACCTCGATATCTATTATTGAAGGAGTTTGAATGAATAGCACCTTTTTTATCCGTAAATATCCTTTAAAACACTTGCCCTCTCTTTTGACTCTCATGATATATATTTTGCTCTTCTCAATTCCTTCATTGCTTTTAGCCCACAATGTCTCCTTCCGTGGGGAATGGAATTTCTGGGGCGACTCCTGGATGTATGAAGATTATGGGGTAGACCAGCTAGGTCATTATCTCACTTTCACTAGTACAAATAGTGATTCTGATTGGAAATATAAGTTTGATCCTAATAGTGGATGGGGAGATGACAGAGAGGACAACGACACCACTGTAGAACAAGGTCCAGACTGGACAGACACACAAAATGGTGGAATTGGTATTGATATTGAAAGTGCAATCTCTGGAAGCCTTGCTGTCCCTTACCCTTACATCGTTGGTTTTCAAGGAGACTCGACGTACGCTAATTACTCCTACTTCCTGCGTGAAATAACAAACATGCAGATGTCCGGAAGCCGATATGGACTCACTTGGACTCCCTCTGATGAAATAAACAGGATGGTACCCGATTCTATAAACAGACATATATTCCGAAAAATCATATCCATGACAAATGGCAATGAAGTCCAATTCAAGTTTGTTCCCAATAGAACTTGGACAGATCCAAATGGACTTGGATGGTCTTATGCTGATCCTAGTGACAATGTTGTTGGACCCAATTACACTTATGGAACACCCTACCAGACAGGACAAGGTGGTAGCTTTGCAAACCTTGCATTCACTCCAGACTCAAGCTCAAAATATATCGTACAATTCAACCTCTCCCCAAATGGGCTTGGTCCTTACAGCACAGCAAACTATCCCCAATTAACAATTAGAAAAGTTCCTTTAATTTTAATCACAGAATTCAGTATTTCACATACTACACGTGATTGGATTGAGATTGCCAACACTGGAAGCACATCCACAAATATCGCAAACTTCTATCTTTTCATCCGCGATGCAAACGGATCACGCTCAATCGGACCATTCGCAAATTCTGGAACAAACATCATCCTCACACCTGGAGCGCATCTACGCCTCTACCTCACAAATGCCAACAAGGCGAGTGAAACAGTCACTACAGGAGATGCCAACAGGAATGGGTACTTTGAAATCTGGCGCAATTCCGGAATCGCTGATCCTATCCAAGGCACTGACGGTAGAATCATTCTTGCTTCTAGTTCAATTTTAAATTCAACAAATGTTCTT
This sequence comes from Brevinema andersonii, assembly GCA_020722765.1. Lineage (GTDB taxonomy): Bacteria > Spirochaetota > DYKD01 > DYKD01 > DYKD01 > DYKD01. The sequence goes on from DYKD01000045.1 coordinate 2,795, forward strand.
GATGCGGTTGCCTTCTCAGACGCCTCCTCTTCTATCAATGCAACCACTGCCTCTGAATTACACTGGCTTGTAAGAAAAGGACTTTGGGCAGGTTCGTTCACAAACAGTGGCACAGACCAGAGAAAAGAGAACGATTGCGTCCGTGACGTTGATGTGACTGTAACAACAGGAAATGCCGCTGTTACAAACTCTTTCTACAGAAATTGGTCTGGTCTGGATTATCTTGACCTGAATGACGATACGGATTGGCGGACGAACCTTTCCACAACATATATCGATTCAAAAGGATGTCACAATTCTGGACCAACTGCCATCAGCGCTGTCACAATCTATTCTGATTCTGCAATGACAAAGTCCATGACCAATTTCGTATCAGGACAGACTTTCTTCATCAAATTAACCGGGACAGACAGAGATTCAACTGCGCCCAATTTTACCACTGTGAATATCTATGTCTCTGCGGGAACGGGAGACTCTACTGGAACCATGCAGGTCCAGCTGCAGGAAACAGGAAACAACACATCCATCTACACTGGATCAGCAACTGTGAAAGCCACATCCCCATCTGATTACAATTCTAAACAGATCTATGCCAATGGTTCTGGAACGATTATCAAAATATTCTCAATAATGAATCAAAGCAAGGAAGACCAGTTAGTTTTTGCCAATACAGCCCCATCACGTCCAACACTGCAGATTCCTTCCCAGTCATCCCTTGCAACAAATGATCAGCCCATGTTCTACTGGCACTATTCTGATCCGGACAATGATCCCCAAGCCCTTTACAGACTACAAATTTCAACAAACGGCCTATTTGCCAACTATTATCATACAAATACGACATCAAGTGAGATAACACAGTATTACATACCTTCTACCATGGGAAAAGGCCAACAATATTACTGGCGCGTCTGGACAAAGGATTCTGCGGGCAATGATTCAGGCTGGTCAACCACAAATAATTTCTATGTTCCAAGAAAGTTCATTGATGGGAATCCAGCAGACTGGCTTTCCTATTCCACACTCACAAACTCCTTCACCACAAACAGTGAAGAATGGATATGGTTGGACAAGCTGAAAGACCAACGTGACTTTAACGCCTATTACAATTCTGACATAGCTGAACTTAGGATAGCAGCAGACAATCGGTTCCTCTACTTCTTCATGAAATCCCAGAATATTGATGACATTGGTCTCCCCCTGCTCTGCCTCAACATTAACACAAACGGTTTTTCCTCCACAACGAACAACTGGATTGGAGACAATACATCCCTTGTAATAGCAGATACAAACCAGCATGGACAAGTCAATCTTGATATTTCCCTTGACGGGTTTTTCATCAACACAAACAAGACAACTCCTTGGTTTGAACCAGCCTTCCCCCATTCCTATACTTATATCCAGACCACAGACGGACAGGATTTCATGGAAGCCCGAATCGCACTTTCGAATCTCAAATTCAAACCCAGCAGTCTTGCGAACATGAATATCACATTCAGTTCATTCCAGAGGGACAACATAACTCCGTGCACGAATCCAAACACCTGTGACCATACTTTCAATCTGGCAATCAATGACGGGATTGACACTTTGACTCCTGAATATTTGAATTCATGGGCTGCTGAATTTTCTGATTCTGATGTAAAAAGTTTTTTTAACATCAACTTCAATCTGCAAGGACTGCCTACAGGAAACCAGCCTCCCACAAGACCTGTCATCCTCTCGCCTCTCGATCTTAGTGAAACTGTTAGTGACCCGACTGTCATCTGGAACAGGGCAACAGATCCCGATGGGGAGCCAATCAAATATTACCATGTCCAGATCACTACAAATCTCGACTCTGAACCTCTTCCCTTCGCAAATCTGATTGACAACCTTGAAACAACCACAACAAACACGAACTTTTATATGAATGCCATCAATTTCATTGAAGGACAGACTTACCGCATCAGGATCAGGGCTTTGGATACACACGGATTCAGCTCCCCTTGGTCTACAACAAACACGTTTACTATTGGAGCTTACCGAAGAAACGTCAATGGCTTGACAAACGACTGGAAAGGCGTCATCGGTTCAGATGTCGATTCCTGGACAATCTCATCGAACGAGTTCATCTGGAGGGACAACCGTAATGACCAAAGGAAAGATGGAACTATTCCTCGCAGTGATTTTGACCTTTTACAATTCAGGGTTATTGGAGATACTAACTTCTATTCAACAGGAAAAGGCAACATCTTCTTCCTTTTCAAGTTTGATACATTCACGGACAATAACAGATTCAATATCAATATTGCCATCCGAACTAATCAGACCGCTGATGCTGGACGCTACAACTGGTTAGGTGATGATGCTGACACTTGGGTGGACGAGACAAAAGCACAGCCTGATTTCAACTTCAACCTCTGCTATGATGGAAACAATGACATCTATACGACTCCCAGTTATGACAGTGGACTGGACTGGGGAAGGCCCCACAGTTTCAAGTCATTCATAGGGAAAAATGGAGAATGCAGGATTTCAGCAGATAGTTTGGGAATTGATATAAGGAATTCTCCAGTGCTCACAATTCGGCTTGGTATTGGCGCTTTCAATTCCTCACTTCATCCAAATACTGCCGAAAAAAATGCCGACATTGTTGGAGTATCAGACATACTCGACTTCATGAACCCTGGATCAGGAAGAGGTTACAACAATTCTGATGGAGCCTGGTGGGACGAGGCTACAGACAGTACGAGCGATTACTGGATAAAAATAAAATTCACTAACAATGGAAGCATTGTCAGGGCGACTGCCAAAGGGATGAACTTCCCAACTGATGAAGATACACTCAAAGACAATTATCCTGTCCTAAAAATAGTTGAAGTGTCCCCATTGAATATAGGCAAAAGCAATTACATCAAAATCCATTGTCTGGACGATGGAAACCATTCCGGTGGTTTGAACCTGAATGGATTCAGGATGATGGATGACACAGGAATCATAAAAACTATCGGAGATGCCACTATCCAATCTGGTGAACTTATCAACCTCAACATGGGAGCAGGAACTGATGAGACTACTGCTGGTTCAGATGGTATTTTAAATCTTTACGCAGATGTGGGAAATTCGCGATTAACCGGCAATGATAGGGCTGCATTGATTATCCCTTATACAAATGATGGAGTATTATCAGTCATGGACACAGTCTGCTGGCATTCCAACAGCTCTGGCATCCTGCCCATTGCAACAAACATCTACTATGCCAATGAATGGTGGACAAATATAGCTGCTGGTGCACTCAACTACACTTTTCTTAATGGTTCAAACACTTATTTCAGACGGAAACAGGTCGATTCCGTGTTCCAGGATTCCAACTGCCTCAATGACTGGTTTGTTGCCACCAACAAGATAAGCATAAACAAGACTATTTCAGAAATCTTGCTGAATGGCACTGCATCGTCCCCTATTCCCGGTAGTTCGATACTCTACTCTCTCACATACAGCAATACTGGAAATAACGTCCTTGAAAATGTCATAATCATGGATAAGCTACCAACACATACTATCTATCAGACTCAATACAACGGAACGGCATCAGGCTGGGCATGTGAATGGTCAACAAACACAATTCCATCAGACCAGTCTTGGTCATCAACGGATTTTACACCCACAATACCAAGCAAAGAACAGATCAAATGGGTACGATGGAAAAAGGGTTCTGTTGCCACAGATGAAGACAACAGGACTCTCTTCATTAAAGTCATCATAAAGTGAGGCACAGAATACTATTCTGTGAAGGACAGTTAGAAAAAAAAAGAGGTTATCAGAATGCAAAAAAAAGCACTTGTACCTATTGCTGATGGAACAGAAGAACTGGAAGCCATAACAATCATTGACACACTTCGACGTGGTGGAATAGATGTGACTGTCGCATCAGTCTCCACACTGCAAGTCACAGCCTCTCGCGGTGTGAAAATCGTGGCAGACAGGCTTATTCAGGATTGTGTCAATGAGAAATATGATGCCATCATATTACCGGGCGGAATGCCTGGAGCAGAACATTTGAGAGATTCCAAGGATTTACTCAAACTATTAAGGGAGCAGTTTGACAGTCAAGGAATACTTGCTGCAATTTGCGCTTCTCCTGCAATCATATTGGCACACCATGGTTTTCTTGCAGATAAAAAAGCGACATGCTATCCTTCGATGCAGGAAAACTTGCCTATCAAAAAAGAGGCACACAAGGCAGTTGTTGTGGATGGTAACATCATGACAAGCCAAGGACCAGGAACAGCACTGGAATTCTCATTGAAACTCGTTGAAATCATGGCAGGTCCCGAAAAAAAAGAGGCTGTAAGGAAAGGGATGCTGGGATAAATGAAATTTGGTACTGTTTTTTATATATTTTGAATTTCCATTTTTTAGATAGTTCGTTTTTTATTGGATACCTCCTATACCCCCCAACATCGCTTCGCGATATCTATAAAATATATAAGTCAAATCTTTGAGATGTCGCACAAGATGAGAACCGTCCCTGTTTTTGTCCGAATTTGACTTTTCGTTTCTAAGTATATATCATTAAAACCATATTTTATCCCCCGCCGGGGTGGTGAAATTGGCAGACACGCTAGATTCAGGTTCTAGTGCCCGCAAGGGTATAGGGGTTCAAGTCCCCTCCTCGGCAAACCAGTCTCTCTTAAAACCATTTTAGAATAATTCGTTTTATCTAAAACGGGAAACTGCCATGATAAAGGTTATTTTACCCTGTCCTCTGGCAAATCATAAGTTGGAGGAGCCATGTCCAAATACATCTTCATTACAGGCGGAGTCATCTCAAGCCTCGGCAAGGGGCTCGCCAGCTCGTCCATTGGAACCATCCTCAAAGACAGAGGATTGAAAATCTCCATGCTTAAGATCGATCCTTACATCAACGTAGACCCAGGAACCATGAGCCCCTACCAGCATGGCGAAGTCTTTGTTACAGATGACGGTGCGGAATGCGACCTGGATATAGGAAATTATGAAAGATTCCTCAGCACGAACCTCTCACAGCTCAACAATTTCACTACGGGCCGAGTCTATGAATCTGTCATAAAAAAAGAACGCGAAGGGAAATACCTTGGCAACACGGTTCAGGTTGTTCCCCATATCACAAACGAGATCATTGAAAGGATAGAAGCTGTTCCTGCAACGACCGACATGGATATCCTGCTGATCGAACTTGGCGGTACAATCGGTGATATTGAGAGCCTCCCTTTTGTGGAAGCCATCCGCCAGTTTACGCTGAAACACAAGAAAGACGTTCTTCACATCCATCTCACTCTCCTACCGTACATACCTTCTGCAGGGGAACTGAAAACAAAACCTGCACAGCATTCAGTGAAATCCTTGAACGAACTGGGCATCTGGCCACAGATCCTGATGTGCAGAACTCCTGAAAAGCTCCCTCTCAATATCAAAGAGAAACTCTCGCTTTTCTGCAATGTTGAAGTGAATGCCATCATTGATGCAGTGGATGTACCAGACATTTATGAGATCCCCCTCTCTTTCAAGGAACAAAACCTAGATGACATCATTTTAAAATACCTGAATGTTGAAGCCCCCCAAGGGGAATTAAAAGAATGGAACAAGATTGTCCATATACTGAAACATCCTTCCAAAAAAACGACAATAGGAATCATAGGGAAATATGTGGAATTGAAGGATGCCTATAAGAGCATCATCGAATCCTTCAAGCATGGCGCCATAGCCAATGACTGCAAGATAGACTTAGATTGGATAGTGGCAGAAACGATTGAAGATGACCCGAGCGTTCAATTGGGAAAAGTGAATGCCATACTTGTTCCGGGTGGATTCGGTGAAAGAGGGATAGAAGGGAAAATCAAGGCAGCCAACTTCGCGCGCACCAACAAGATTCCTTACTTTGGAATCTGCCTTGGCATGCAAGTGGCAGTCATTGAATACAGCAGGAACGTCCTGGGATTGAAAGAGGCGCACAGCACGGAATTCAGGAAAGAATGCTGTCACCCGGTCATAGACATGATCCAGGAAAAAAAATACATTCAGGAATATGGTGGCACACTGAGGCTGGGCAAGTATGCATGCAAAATCAAGAAACCTTCTTTGGCACATGATGTGTATGGATGTGAAATGATCAGCGAACGGCACAGGCACAGGTATGAAGTGAACAATGAATATGTCGGGAAACTGGAAGCTGCAGGCATGGTCATTTCTGGAATGAATCCTGATAGAAACCTTGTCGAGATCATTGAACTGCCAAGAGAAATCCATCCATTTTTTATGGCAGTACAGTTCCACCCTGAATTCAAGTCCAGACCGTTGAAAGCCCACCCTCTGTTCAGGGAATTCGTCAAGGCCTCTTTGAAGTGAAGTGATCAGCCTTTCAGAAAAAGAGGGGCGTTAGCTTATTTTCCCTCTTCCTCTTTTGATTTATTGAATTGCTCATCAATCTTCTTCATCTTTTCATCTATGCTGTCAAGTTTTTTGCCTGATTCCTGGAATTTCTTTTCAATGACATCAGCGCGTTCCTTGTAAAGTTCATCAACACGCTGCAAGCGGTCTTCAATCATTTTTGAAATTTCAGCATACCTGCTGTCAATAGCCTTGGCACGCTGATAATACATCTTGACGACCTTGTCCGTAGGATTCGATTTCCAAATATTCTTCGAAGTCTCACTCATGCCTGCCATGAAATTCTTATTCATGCGGTATTCATCAGAAGACTCTTCCAGATTGTCCTTGTCAACTGTCTTTGTCAGCTGTTCAGTATCATTTGCGATTTTTTCCATCTTGCCAGTCATCTTTTCCATGACCTTGTCAGGATTATTCTTGAGAAAATCATTCTGTGCGGCAGTGAACTTGTCCATATCGATATTGGTCTGAAGGTCATCGTCATAAAAGCTTGTTGCCGCATTCTCATTCTCTTTGAGCGTGGCATTCCCTTTTGCACCGTCAACCTGGACAACCCCTTCATCCACTTTCACTACAGAAGAACCGTCAGGAAGGGATTCCACTTCAAATTTCGTACCTCGCACACCAAGAACTGCGGATGGCGACATGACATTGAGGGATTCATTTTTTGAAAGTTTTTTCACAGCAAGATCAACCCGTCCGAAACAGAGACCAATATTGTTCTTGCCCTTGTCCTTCTTGATCAGCATGTCATTGACAAGAACCATGGAAGATTCTTTTACAGTAAGGATACTCCCACCAGCAAGCATTATGCTGGCTATTGATTTTGCTTCTGTCTTTATATATGTATCTCCAGAAAGCTTGACATTCACCAAAGCTTTCTTGAAATTCCTGTCTTTCTTCCCTTTCAAGGTGACCTTTCCGCTGACACTCATGATTTTTGCGACTGTGGCTTCCTCAGGCTGTGCCAACAAGACGCTAGATGCCATCAGCACTGATACAGTCAATAAAGCAATTAGTTTTTTCATTGTTCTTCCCTCAATAAAAATCATAAAGGATAAAATATGCCGTCCAGTCAAACTGGAAAAAACAGACGGGCGAACCTGAGTCCGCCCGTTTTATGGTTAAATCCAAAATCAGGATTTACTTGACCCAGTTCCCTGTCTCTGCTTTTTTCCTAAGACCCTTAGCAGCGACCTGATAGGTGATTTCACAAGCCTGTGTCTTGTCATCAAAAGTCTTCTTAACAATGACTCCGCCTTTGATCATTCCAGCGAAATCCTTCTTAATCACTTCGCTCAAGAGAACACCGTTCTCAGTAGCGGTCTTTCCTTCGACATTGGCACCAACCAATTTCTCAACAACCCTGGCTTCAGCATTAAGCTGAGCAGCACGCTGTGCCTGGTACATTCTCTGGTTGGGATCCGTGACATCCTCTGGAGCAAAACCCATTGACATAATCTGGAGAGTGTCATCATTGATCCACCCTTCCTGACCTTCATAGGTTGTTCCATCCTTGATCATGGATTTCTTAGGACCACAACTGACAAGTGCCATTGAGAAAACAAGAGCAAAAAGTGCCAATACCACTGAAAGCTTCTTCATACAATCACCTCCTTGAAAATTTTAATAATCTTTTTATTGTTTGGTAACCTTTATTGAGACACTCAAAGCATCATAGGCCGATACTTCAACATTGAATCCAAAAGAGACAGTGGAAAGAGCCATTGCAAAATCCTTGGCATCTCCCAAATATTTGACTGTATATACTGATGTCCCGGCATCCATTCCCTTATCATAGACATCCTTCACTTCCCTGAAATACTGTTTTAGGGCTTTTTGGAACTGGAAACTCTCTGTCAAAGTAAGACCAGTCACCTTTAAAGTGAGAAGATTCCCGTTGTTAAGAATATCCTCCCACGCTGTCAAAACCTGGTTAATCAGGTCGTCAGAAGCAGGCTCTGTCACCTTCTTCAGGGCAGCAATCATTCCCTGTTCAGGATTGATATGAGGAGAGGCTCCCTGCTTTATGGTTGTTGCCATGATTCGACCATCACTCACATTGATGACCTGAAGGTTCACATTCGCCTGGTAGGATTTCATATCAGAACCATAAAGGTTGCCAATCCCAGCATCCCGAGCTTCACCAGAACCAGCAATGACGAGGTCAGCACTATTCTTAGAACCTATGTTCTGAGCCATAGTCCCTATCCTATCCTGTGCAGCCAGATTATTAAGCATAGCATTCTCTTCAGCACTTAAAGTTGTACTCTGCCTATTCACTATAATAAACTTTTTTTCACCAAATTTACTTACGAGAGTGTTATAAACAGTTCCAGTTGTCCCCATATTATTCTTACCAAGATAGCTTTCCTTGACATAAACAATGATTCTTGGCATTTTCATCCGTTTTTGCGCCATATCCAAGGCAAGGACATCATCCTTAAGTTTTTCCATGCCTATGACCAAGTTTACTTTGGCATAGACCATGCCACCTTCTTTCCACTGCTTGATAATTTTCCTGTTCTTGATATATCCTGAGGAACGACCAGAAATCTGATCTTTTATAAGGACTCCTTTTTCAGTAATAGTCTGTTGATCAACAAAAGTGCCGATAGCCTCTTCAACACCTTTCCGCTGAGCATCTTCAATGGCGCGGTCATAGGCTTCAGCCTCACCTGCTTTACGGATATCAGCCATTCCTGTAGTTTCAACGATTTTTTCATTAGGATTTGAGGAAACCTGGCTTTTAATTGTTTTTGCCGTGGAAGCACAACTGAAAGCAAGAACAAGACTAATACCAATGGCCAACATCCTTGCTTTTATTTTCATAAAAGGTTCTCCTTAATCATTCTGTACCGAAATATATTAAAATCAGCACAAAAGTCAACATTTTTTATATAAATCTTCTCGTCAAAATGAACGAAAACGGGTGAAAAATTAAGAATCCCTTTAATTCCATAAGCTTTCAACTGGTCAAAAACCATCCTTGCACTATCTCGTGGGACTGCCACTATAGCTACGCTTATATTATACTTCTTAATGAATTTTTCCACATTTTTATAATTTTCAACTTTAATGCCATTTATCCTTGAATTAATGACTTTTTTATCTATATCAAACCCTCTTACAATGTTAAAATTGAAATCCTCACGAAGTATAGGATACCCCATCAATGCTTTTCCGAGTTTTCCACAACCTATGATAATAGCATTGATAGATAAAGTAAGTTGCAACATTTTTTCAATATCTTTCAATAATTTAGGGATATTATAACCAAACCCCCTTTTCCCCAGTTGCCCAATAGACGAAAAATCCTTCCTTACCTGGGATGGCTCAAGGTTATAATAGTTTGCAATATCCTCGGAAAGAATTGTTTTCCTCTTATGCTTGAAAAGATAATGGATATAACGGTAGTAAAGGATGATCCGTCTTAAGGAAAGTTCAGATATCTTTTTAAGCTGCATGACCCTATTGTTACCTGACCTATTTTTTTCCAAACTTTTTCTTCTTATCCTCTTCAGCTTTTTTCAGGTCAGCATCGATCTTTTCCTGCCAAATCTGTATATTCTTCTTCACAGCTTCAGATTCCGTAGGTTCATTGAAAAGGATATGAATCCTCTGAAGGGCAGCCAGAAAAAGGATAGCTTTTTTCATTTCTGTAGGTTCATGGGTTGTCATCTCATATTTTTCCCTATACCTATCAGCTGCTTTACGCAGATTATCTTTTACAAGCTGGAGAATCTCATTACGTTCCGGGTAGCCAGGAATACGAGGGTCACGCTTGGTCTGGATGCTCCTGAAATCCGCCATATTCTTGAGAACAACTGAACATTCACCTTCCAGATCCACAAAACTCCATTTCCATTTTGAATTAGCACCAAAGCGGTCTTCAATGGATTGAATCCCATCCAAAAGTTTCTTAAAAAGGTTAAGTTTCTTCCGATCATCAAGTTTATCGATTGTAACGAGCTTCTCATCATTTTCTGTCAAAGGGGCATCAATCACATCGCCCACAACATCTTCAAGTACTGAAAAAATCTTATAGAGATATTTTCTTCCTTCATTTAAAAACCCTTCGTTCTTAACACCAAGCAGTTGCAGGGAAATATCGGACATGGTACAATAGATCGCGACAATATTCAGGTAACTGTTCGCAATGGAAAGCCTGCCATAGTTGGAAAGTTCAGTATTTTTAAGCACCTCTTTTTCAATAATCTTGATGGAAGCAAGAATCTCTTCAATTTTTTGTTTATGGGTTTTAACAGATTCCAAGTACTCCATTTTTTTAACACGAAGGGACTTCTCATCTGCATCAACCTGCTTCGAATCAGCCATGACCTTTGTTTCCTCTCTCAATATCCTTAATACTGTTATTGTACCCTAAAAAACAGATATTACACAATTTTTTAGAATTTTACATGCGTCAGCCAATTGAACTTATCCTCTTCCTTACCTTCAACAATCCCAAAAAACCTGTCTTGCATGAGTTTAGTTATAGGCCCCCTTGTGCCATCCTTGACCTTGATATTATCAATTTCGACAACAGGAGTGATTTCCGCAGCAGTGCCAGTCAGGAAAACCTCATCAGCCACATAAAGCGACTCTCGAGGTAAGACATGCTGTTTGATATCGATCTTCAATTCACGTGCAAGCTTAAAAATCGAGTGGCGTGTGAGTCCTGGGAGGATTGCTGAACTTGTGGGAGGTGTGAAAATAACACCGTTTTTAACCATGAACAGGTTTTCACCTGATCCTTCAGAGACATACCCATAGGAATCCAAAGCAATGGCCTCATCAAAACCGTCTTGCAATGCCTCGATTTTCATCAACTGGGAATTTACATAGTTGCCTGCAATTTTTGCCATGGTTGGAAACGTGTTGGGCGCAGGCCTATGCCATGAGGAAATCCTGCAACGGATCCCTTTTTCCATCCCATCCTCACCAAGATACTTACCCCAATCCCAGGCAGCCACACACATGTGAAGCGGACAGTTAAGCGGGTAAACACCGAGTGTACTATATCCTCTAAAAATAAAAGGCCTAATATAGGCCGAGTTAAGCTTGTTCTTTTTCAGCAACTCTTTTGTAGCTTCCATCATCACTTCTTTAGGTTGATCTGGAGTAATGTGATAAATTTTCGCAGTATCATAAAGACGTGCAAAATGATCCTGCATCCTGAAGATAACGGATCCATCAGGACGCGCATAAGCACGGACACCTTCAAAAGCATTTGTGCCGTAATGAACCACATGTGAAAGGACATGAATATTAGCATCCTTCCAATCAACAAACTTTCCATCCAACCAGATAAACTGGGATTCTTTCATACCTGCCATGATTTTACTCTCTTAATTCAGATTAAATTTTTATACGTTACCAATATAACAAAGCTGGAATCAATTGTCAAAAACAGCATATCAGAAAAGGCCCTATTTTTGTATGAGAACTTCCGAGTTTGTATCAAATTCGAACGATTTTTTCACACCTGCAAGGGAGTCCACTGAGAAACCACCTGAAAACCGGACATTGACTTTAGCCAGTTTCAGGATGGCAGTGAGCACATCCTTAAGAGGTGTAAAATCAAGATCAAATGCAAGGTTGATAGTCTCCTTGCTTTGGGGAAGAACCAGGACAGGTGGAGCGTGCTCTTTGGTCAGAACAGGTTTCCCTGCCAATTCCAGTTTTAGCCTGATATCCTGCATATTCAGACTGAACTCGTTAGGATTCTCTATATTGATTGAAAGAGCCACAGAAGACTTAAGTTGCAAAGGAGAGAATCCTACAAGACGAATACTCTGGATTGAAAACAGGGGCATGCGAGGAACAGCAAAGGATGCGGAATATTCAAAAGGCACAGGAAAAGCATCAAAACCTTTTATGAGCGCTTGTCCTTTGACAGTATAATAAATCCTGTTACTGATGGAAGGTAATGACAACAACCCGTCCAATGGGATGGATACCGGGACAGAAACAAGGTTCGTTACCAATGCACTGAGCGCAGTTTCGCTTCTCACAGAACCGGAAACAAATGGTTTATTTGAAGAGCTTTTGTCCATGTAAAAAGAGTATTGCAGTTCGCGAACAGGGACTGAATAAGGATTTGGGTTATAGACATCAAGGTCAGCACGGAGACCGATTTGCTGGAGGTCAATATCTGTTATGGATACAGATCGAAGTGAGACAACAGGCTTTTGAAAAAGGGAGTTGCTAAGATTTCCAAGAGTGGCACATGAGCCCAGAACAAGAGAGAGCCAAATTGTCATGGAGAGAAAAGCCCAGTTACGTTTCATCAACCTATCCTATATAGAAATACTTGACAGCCAGGACCTTGTTCTTTTTTGCATTATAGATAAGGCCTGAATCCCAGTATTCAAGCGCAGAAATGAGCGCATTCCCACCGTCTGAATCATCGCTTTTCTTTGTATGATAACTGATCAATTGCATCATCAGTTCAAAATCCTGATGCGCCAGAGCATCATTCCTTTTCCTGTTGAATTCATTCCACTTTTCCAGGTCCTGGAATCCTGGACCTTCATCTTCAACAATCAGCTTGTAACATTCCCCTGAAAAGCTGAACCAGACTTTCAAAAGCTTGTTTGTATCACACTGGTTCCCATGCTTGATCCCGTTCTTGATAAGCTCGCTCGCCTGCTGGTGAAGAAGCATGATATCATCCTGCTTGATGTTTCCTTTTACGCAGTCCATGACCTGCTGTGTATAGACCCTTATCTTAGAAAAATCACTTGGAAAAAGAAGATGTTGCATATCCCCTGTTTTCCACAGTTCTGTCCTGTCATCAACAACCAGTTCATCTTTCAGTGTTATGTCCTTGAAGAAAAACTGGTTGACTGTAGTCCGGATTGTCTTATAATTAAGAACAACAAGCTGGTAATGGCTACCCATGAAATTGAAGACATAATCTTCAGGCGAATCGGACTTGCCGAAGGCACCCATAAGGTCTTTCTTGTTGAAACTGTACATGATCTGGAGGAAAAGCATTTTCATGAGATCAACGAAAGCACCATAATCCTGAAGGATGAATTTCCTGATCCCTTGGAAAAAATCTTCCCCCGCTGTCTTAAGAAGAGGTTCAATTTGGGAATTCACATCTTTTGCACGTTTCTTAAGGTCTATGATGAAGGCTTCCTGGATATTGAGTCTTTTCAGCTCTTCCATGATTTGGGTATTGACATCAAGATCTGAAATATAACCCTTCATATTGCTCTCAAGAATGGTGATTTTTTCTTTTAAGAAAACTTCAGTCTCTTTAATCATGCTATCCTCTTTCCAATTGGTAGATTATAGAATAACTTAACTTAATTTTCGGAATTTGGCAAGTTAAAATTCAATTAATAGAACAAAAAAGAGAAGGATTCTTCCGAAAACAGGGCATCCCAAAGCTTGAAAGGCCTCTGGAACTATTCCAAAAACACTTCCACAAAATGTTCAACATGGTCTTCTATCAACGGGAGAAAAGGCTCTGACAGAGCTACCCCATCAAGTATAAAGCGTGGAATCCCATTAGGGACTTTCTGTGAAATATCCAAGTGATACAACGTATCTTTGAACATGTAATGTATCTTAAACTTTTCCCATGATGGAGGAAGGCAGGGCTTCAAATAAAGCCTATCAACACGCAAATCAATACCAAGGACAGATTCAACCATCAACCTGTACATCCATGACGCAGAGCCAGTATACCAGGTCCAACCGCCACGGCCCACATGCGGATTCACACCATAAACATCCGCAGCCATGACATAAGGTTCCACCTTGTAGGTTTCAGCCTTTTCCAAAGTATCAGAATGATGGATCGGGTTTATCAGTTGCAGGAGAGTGTCAACCTTCCCTGCTTCACCTTTTTGAGCAAAAGCCATGACAGCCCAGACTGCAGCATGTGTATATTGCCCTCCATTTTCCCGCACACCTGGAACATAACCTTTAATGTAACCAGGTTCAAGCGATGTCTTGTCAAACGGAGGTTGTAGAAGCGAGATAATCCCTTTCTCTGGCTGGATGAGATACTCTTCCAAAGAATGAAGGGCTTGTAATGCACGATCCGGATCTGCAGCTCCAGAGATGACAGCCCAGCTTTGGGCAATCGCGTCAATTTTACATTCATCGTTTGTCTTTGAACCTAGGACATTTCCATCATCAAAATAGGCACGCCTATACCAGGCACCATCCCATCCATGTTCTTCTATATTTTTTCTGAGCATGACGCGTTCGGTCTCACATACACGTGTGAAATCATCATCCTTCCTAAGACGGGAGATATTCTCAAAACGTTCCAGAACATGATAAAGGAAAAAAGCCAACCAGACACTTTCCCCCTTGCCTTCAATTCCCACGTGATTCATGCCATCATTCCAGTCTCCAGACCCCATGAGAGGCAATCCATGAACACCAAAACGCAAGCCATTGGTTATGGCTCTCTTGCAATGTTCATAGAGGGAGACCCGTTCATCAGAATGAACGGGCAAATCATAATAGGATTCTTCTCCAAGGTTGACAGGTCTTCCATCAAGGAATGGGACAACCTCATCCAGGATTCCAGTGTCACCGATCTTATCAACATAGAAGGATGTAACCAAAGGCAACCAGAGGTAGTCATCAGAAATACGTGTTCGTACACCACGACCGTGTGGTGGATGCCACCAATGCTGCACATCCCCATCTTTGAACTGTCGTGAAGCTGAAAGAAGCAGATGACTGCGAGTCAATTCAGGTTTAGAATGGAGGAAGGCCATGACATCCTGCAACTGATCCCTGAATCCGAAGGCACCACCCGACTGGTAGTAACCGCTCCTTCCCCAGAAACGTGAAGCCATAGTCTGATAAAGTAGCCATCCATTTGCGAGCATATTGAAAGAATCATCTGGTGTATCAACATTGACAGAACCAAGTGTGCGATTCCAGAACTGCCAGACACGGTCACGAGCCTGATAGGCTTGCATCACACCTCTGAACTGACGGACCAATTCCTGTGCATCAACAAGATTCCTTCCTGAACCAAGAATGAAGACAATCTCTTTTTCCTGACCTGCCTCAAGTTCGAATTGCACTTGCATGGCAACTGCTGGATCAAACCCAGGTCCTACTCTTCCAGACAAACGTGTCCGCCGGAGTGCTGCAGGATTTGACAAAGAACCGTTACGGCCCAGAAACTCTGTCCTATCGCCAGTTACAGAACGAGTTGCCTCACTTGTTTCCAGAAAAACAACTCTGCCAGGAAATTCGGTATTGTAAGGATTAATGGCTAAAAGCGCACCTGTCTTTGAATCAATGGATGTACGAACATGCATCTGAGTCCTTGTCCTGCTCTCACCAAGAACAAGCTCCAAAAACAAGGTTGTTGAGAAACGCCTGGCTGAAGTACTATCATTTCTGGCCTTGAGCAACCAAAATTTGACAGGAGCTTCCACATCCACATAATTCCAAAGTTCTGTCTTGAGATTGTCTTCAAAACATTCAAAAACCGAATAACCGAACCCATGACGATTGAGATAATCGGATTTTGCAGGACAAGGGAGTGGTGTTGCTGACCAGAATTTTCCAGTCGATTCATTTCTCAAATAAAGAATTTCTCCAACTGCATCAGTAATAGGGTCATTGTACCATGGTGTAATCCTATATTCATGCGCATTTTCAACCCATGAATACGCGCCACTCTGGGAAACCACAGTTCCGAAACGTTTGTTTGCAAGCACATTGACCCACGGCATAGGAGGAGGATTATCAGGTTTTATATGGATGATATACTCTCGTCCATCACGTGTGAACCCACCCCATCCGTTAAAAAAGAGAAGATCTTTCTGTTGAAAATAATCAGCATAGATTGTTTCTGAGCTATCTCTGACAGCAGGCAAGCGGGGGACATTAATCTCATTACGGGAATACTGTTGAATCTGTTCAACAAGCGAGCCACCGTTATCTGTAAGGACGACTGAAGCGACTGACTGGATGAGAACCCTATCCTCTTCTGACATCTGCTCTGAATGGCGGACAAAAATACCACCAGGCCTATCATAAACGGATGCTTCTGTACTTGCGGCAATGAGACCGCTGATCCTGTCATTCAACTCCTGTCTGTATCCAGACCAGTCCTCATTCCAGATGACCAGATCAACTTCGAGACCTTTCATCCTCCAATACGCATGGGCTTGGATCATTTTTGCAGCTAAATCAACTTTAGCAATATCACTGATGCGGAGTATGACTATAGGCAGATCGCCTGAAATGGCATAAGCCCAAAGATCAGATTGTCCCCGATGATTCTTGATCAATATGGAAGGATGAGCTCTCCGGTAGATGCTGGGATAAAGGATTGAACTGGCCAACCGGCCATAAAGCTGTGCGTCAGCTTCAGTTGCATTAAGTTGCTGGAGTATGACTTTCCCATGAATGGAAGCCAAATCAAAAACTCTGTCTGCCAAACGCCTATCCTGATAACGGTCTATGAGAGCCAGAGCCTGTTCCCTTGTTTCAGCCATACCAGAAATAAAACTGACTGTAACAGAAGAGCCAGGTTCAAGAATGATTCTTGAACGAATGGAAACAATAGGATCTAGAACAGCACCTGCCGTATTGGAGAGTGAGGAATTGGAATCTAAAGCGCGCGGTCTCTCAACAGTCCTTCCTCGTCCAATGAACTTTAACCTGTCTGTCTCAAAAGAGACATCATACTCCCCTTGCCTTTCAGACGTGAAAAGATGGAACATCCAAGGATTGCGTTCACCTGGGGAGCGTGATCTACGTGAACAGAGTATGGCATGTTTTTCCTTCAAAATCTCAGTCTGCATGAAAAGGTTGGAGAATGCAGGATGAGCGGCATCCTGCACCAAAGGAAGCAAGATAATTTCAGCATAGCTGGTGAGCTCAATCTCCCTTTGTTTCATGGTGTAATTTCCTAAGGTGATGCGCCTGTTTTCAATATCATCCTCAGGTGAGACTGCGATTTCCGTATACGTATCAATACCTGCATCTCGACGTTTAAATTCTGCACGAGCTTGTGGAAACACAGCTTCGTAATACTTGCTTTCAACACGCACAGGATGGAAAGTGGCAGACCATCGGGTATCATTCTCCACATCACGCATATATATGAATGTGCCATAGGAATCAAGAGTCTGGTCATCACGCCAGCGAGTGACAGCAATGTCACGCCATTTGCTATACCCGCCACCTGAATTCGTCACCATGACATGATAACGTCCATTGGAAAGCAGATGGACTTCAGGGAAAAGCGTCCTGGCAGTGGTGAATACCCGTAGAAGGTCTTCTTGCCCTTCTAAAACGAACTGGGAGCGCTCCACTTCTGACGCATGAAGATTGAAGGACGCGGTTTTGGGCACACGTTCCTGCAGCAGGAGAAGCGCAGATTCAAAAAGCGGATCGCTTCCCAACCTGCGTGGCATGATATCATCAGTAAAAAAATTAACAAAGGAAAGGAAACCCATGGCTTGATGATGGACCATGAACGACCTGATGACAGCCTCGGTCTCCTGTGGTGCAAGCCTTCCTGCTGTGAAATCAATAGCCTCATAAAAACCGAAACGGCCTTCGTAACCTCTCTTCCCCATTCTCATAAGATTAGAACACGCCTCTTCAGGCTTGACCATCAACGCAAGCATGGAAGCATAAGGAGCAATGACGAGATCACTAGCCAATCCATGTTTGAATCCCAACCCAGGAACACCAAAAGAACGATACTGATAATTAAGAGACGCGTCCGTAGTATTCTCGCCTGATTCAGAGATCCCCCAAGGAACACCTCTGTCAGTACCATAGGAGATCTGACGTTCAACAACACCATGCAAAGTCTGGTCAAGAAGCGTGTTTTCATAAGAAGGAAGGACAATCCGAGGCATGAGGTATTCGAACATTGAACCGCCCCATGAAAGAAGAACCATTTTCCCGTTTTTTATTGATACAAGACGGCCCATGGAGAACCAGTGTTCAACAGGGATTTTCCCTTGGGCTACACCTACAAAACTGGCCAATCGTGCTTCAGAAGCTAGGAGGTCATAGAATCCTTCATCACGCCTATGTTTGCTGACATCATAACCAATTGCAAAAAGATTGCGGGATTTCTCATATAAAAATCCCAGATCCTGATCTGCAAATTTTTTGCACATCAAGGAAAGCTCTTCAAGCTGTCCACATCGAGCAGCTGCCCTGTGAACACCCTGTCTAACCTGGTGCTCGAGGCAAGACAGTATTTCCAAAGTCCTGTTCTTCCTGTCAGAAGAATCATCCTGTATCTGTTTTTTTAAATTCCTGATTTGCGGGACCACATCCATCATTCCTGCGATTTCAGAAAGTGTCCGGTTCTGTAACAGCTTGTTTTTCAGATCTTGCCCAACGACATCTGCATTATCACGGAAAGTCAACACCCATGGAGCAACAAAACAGAGATCATCCTGTTGGGCTATGCACTCTGTCTCAAAAGCTCTAAACCACCAATCAAGTTCAAGATCAGGAGAACTCTTGACAGCAGACCGAAGCTCACGGATTTCGCCAATAAGGACATCAAGGTTCTTGATTGTTTCGCCCAAATCTGCAGGATTATCCAAATGGTTTTCCACCATTTTTATGATATGTGAAAGCCATTCTGCCAACATGATTTTATCATGTTGGTTTTTGTCCAGCCCTTTTGGAGAAAAAGCAGGCAACTTTGAAATGACCAAAAGTGTATCTGAAAGCCCCCTATAAGCGCGTTGCTGGAAAACCTTTTCGCCTTTCAAAGACAACAATCCTTGTCCTAAAGTATGGAGAAAACCCATAAGATTCCCACTATCGACTGTGGAAATATAATGAGGAGGAAGAGGCTCAAGAGTAAGAGTATCATACCAATTATAGAAATGCCCTTTATATCTTGGCATTGTGCCCATGGTTTTCAGCGTCTTCTTACATTTATCAATGACCTGCCCTGCCGTGATATATCCCAAATCATAAGCACCCAAGTTCGAGAGAAGCATCAATCCTATATTTGTGGGAGACGTCCTATGAGCAATGGCTTCTACGGGAGCTTCTTGAAAATTATCTGGTGGGAGCCAATTGTCCTCATCACACACAAAAGTTTCAAAAAAACGCCATGTCTTACGGCTAATCCTCCTAAGAAATCTAACTTGTTTTTGTAAAAGTATAGGTTTCTTTTTAGGAAACGGAGTGCTCACCAACCATGCTAACGTGGGAGAGAAAAGCCATACAAGAAGAAAAGCTACTTGATCTATTGTAAAAAGCTTTCCTGTGTACTGAAAATATCCAAGGAGAAAAAAAACAAAAAGAGGCGCAGCCACCATCAATTTATGGAAACTTCCCCATGTTGAAGATGCCTTGCGTTTTGCTTCCCCTGAAGTGGTCCATTCAAGCAGTTTTCTGCGTGTGATGAACATCCGCCAACAAGTGCGGAGAACCGCATCCAGATTGAAAAAAGCCTCATACGGCAGCACAACAATCTTGAATACGGACTGAAAAACCTGTCTTATGAAGGATTCCGCCCAAGATAACAAATGCAAAGTGACAGGAAATTTCTTAGGATTTCTGAAAAGTGAAAGGATTGTCCCAGGTAAAAAAGGGAGAAAAATGACAGAGATGACAACAGACAATCCAATCCATGAAGGCACATCCCAAATCCAACATGCACCAATCAACGTCAACATGGCAGGAGCAATCAAGCTTCTCCTAAGGTTGTCAAAAATCTTCCATCGTGAAACAAGCGAGGTCGGATTCTTGCGAAAAAGTTTCTTGAATCCAGGAACCCAAGGGAAAAGCCATGCAAGAATCTGCCAATCCCCACGGATCCAACGGTGCTGTCTGGAAATATCTTCGCTATACCGTTCTGGAAAATCTTCCACAAACTGAAGGTCACTCACCAATGCTGATCGTCCTAAAGTTCCTTCCAAAAGATCATGACTGAGTATGCTGTTCTCTGGAAGACGCTTTCCAATGGCTTTTGTAAACATGTCAACATCATAGATTCCCTTACCTATAAAAGAGCCTTCCCTGAAAACATCCTGATAAACGTCTGAGACTTCGCGTGTATAAGGATCAATACCTGCGTCACTTCCAAACATTCGGGAATACCAGGATTTCCCTGCTGCAGGAAGGCTGGAAACGACTCGAGGTTGCAGGATCGTATAGCCATCCACAACACGCTGTTTCTTTTCACTGAATACAGGTCTGTTCAACGGATGAGCCAGTGTTTCTACAAGTTTACGCGCAATCCCTCGGGGCATCTGAGTATCAGTATCCAATGTTATGACAAATCTGACTCTCCCAAGCAATGAAAAATTTCCTTCCAACAACATTTCAGGCTGACTATCAGAACGTAGAGCCTCGTTCAGCTCTTCAAGTTTTCCACGTTTCCTTTCATACCCCATCCAAGATTTTTCCTTAGGATTCCATGTACGCTTCCTATGGAACAAGAAAAACGGGTGAACACCTTGGACATTATACTTCCTATTGAGATCCTTGATCCCTTCCCTCATCTGTTCCAACAGATCATCATCATCGGACATCTTCTCTTCAGGTGCGTCCTTAAAATCAGTCAAAAGACTGAAGTAAAGATTCTCCATCTTATTTGCCAGATAACAGACCTCGATCTTATTCAAAAGATCACGGACATTTGCAGAGCTTGAAAGGAGAGTTGGGACAGTGACGAGTGTCCGAAATTCATCAGGAATGGCTTCAGAAAAGTCCATTCGTGGCAATGGTTTTGGAGGGACAAGCATTGTAGCAATCCAGTTGACCAGTGAAAGCGCCATCTGGCTAAAAACAAGAAAAGAAAGTGCTAGGACCAGAATCTTTTTGCCAGTCAAAGGGAATCCTAAAAGATGACTGATCCCGTATGTGCAGAGTGCGGAAATTATCAACATAGGAAAAAGATAAAGGAAAAGGGAAACTTTCACACTGAGCATCCCAATAATATCACGCAATCCAAAACGCTGTTTTATTCGCTTTCCAAGTTCCAAGGTCCCTCTACCGATAAGGTAATGTCCCACATGAGACTCTTTTAAACTTTCCCTGGAATTTTTGGAAGCCATTTCAACAGCTTTTGAGGCTATCTCCACTTCTGAAAACTTGCTTTGACGTGCCATTTTTTCAACAGCATGCCTGTACCTGTCACGAGTATTGAAATCCATACGCCTATAAACATCAGCTGGATCATCTCCTAAAATCTTATCCACCCTACTTGTAGTTTCAACAAACGCCTTCCAATTCATAGCTAAAAGGAAACGCAAGCTTCCAATACTGTTGCTTATGGAAATCTGGCTGATTGCCTGAAGCTGGCTCTCCATCTGTATTTGTCTTTCGATGGTCTGACCCTGTTCTGCAAGCCGTTGTTCAATCCATGTGACAGGAAGAATCAAACCAGGATTCTGTCCTTGCAGTTTCCTGATGAGTTCAGCTACAAATGTTGTTGAAAGCGAGATTCCTGCTCTGGACATGTCTGCAAGATCCAGGATGATATTTTTAGGGTCTTTCTCTATGGTATCAAGCATCTTGTCAGCCCAGAAATCAGCAAGGTCACGATCTTTATAACCAGCTTCAATGCGGGATGCGACCCTGCGGAGATTATCAATCAAAGCTAGACGCAACATGATGGGGATGGCCCACAACTCTCCTAAGGAAAGCACTGAGATGCGCTGATATGCATTGATAATGACACTGAGATTTCCTTCATCCACTCTGCCATCGACATGGGAAATGAGTTCCCGAATGATGTCATATACTCTTGGATAACCAGCTGAGCTGCCGGTTTTCAAACGTGGTAATTCCTGGCTGTACTGTTTTGGAAGATGGGCCCTGGCAGTTTCAATCTGTTCTTGTATGAGGTAATAATTATCAACAAGCCATGTCCCTGCAGGAGTAAGACGGACTTTTGACTGTTCACATTTATAAAGGAGTTCATAAGTCTGTTTGAGTTTGATTTCATTCCTATCCAAACGTGCAAGCAGACGGTCTTGACCAGGCTTGTTTTCTATTTCATGGGTATGCGCCAAGGATTCGCCATGTTTATCAAGCTGATCCATACTGAACAATTCAGCATGAAGAAGCGTTTCCATAGGAACACCAGAGGAGGAAAGCCCTAAATCCGTATTTTCCCTGAACAACGACCGCCATTGGCTGGCAATATCTAATCTCAAATAGACTCCTAGTTATGTTGGATGAATTTAATCAGGTCATGGTGAATCATTGTCATACCCTGTCATTTTGACGAAACTTACATCGAGAAGAAATCTGATTATTTATAAGATTAAATCTCTGACCTTGTCCCAAACTTAGTGTAAAATGACCTTGAAGTCAAATAAAAAATATCTTC
>DYKD01000138.1 GCA_020722765.1 Brevinema andersonii
TTCCCGAAGGGATAAGTGGTAAATGGTAATTGGTAATTGGGACGGCCTGAGGGGGAGGCCGTCTCTTTTTATTTCTTTTGAAGAACTATTACGTGTTCTTCTTTAATTCCATCCCCATTCCATAGTCCATACTGCATATGATGATTTCTTATTGCGTATGAAAATTGCTTTTTTACTTGTAGATATTGACCAGATAAATCCGCAATGAAGTCAGACGTGTTTATAGGGATTTTGCAACACACAGAATTGCCAACAACACAAATTACATTCGCCTTATTGGGAAGAGCATCCGCCAAAGATTCAAAAAACTTATCCATGGAGTAAAAGTAATGCCGAACTGTACGCCCTTTTACATGATCGGCTGTTTTGACTTTGCGTATGGTTCTGTCTAATTCTGGCAAGCCAAACAAAGTTTCTTCGTTCCAATCGGCTAGGCGTACCAGTTTTCTGCCGATGTAGGAATGAGTCAATGCAATATGTTCGATTTGGCTGTCCACAAGACCGAGCCAATACATCTCTAAATAATGTCTGCGACTGTATTCGACTGCACGACAATATGGAGGAGATGTAATTACCAACGAGACGTTTTCAAGTTGGGCTTTCTTCTTTTGCAAAACCGAAATCGTATCGCCTTGGTAAATTTTTACAGATGCTTTACTTTGTGCATTTTGGCTTGCTTCCCAAAGTTGAGCCATATTCTGAATTTCTTGTTCTACCTTTGCAAAAAACACCTTAAATACATTGATTTTTCGAGTCTTATTCAATTCTGCTTGTATGCTAGTAACTTCAAGTCCCGATACTGTCCCAGGTTCAGCATTAGAGACGCGCCGAATAATTGCGGCCAAACATGCTTTAAAGAAATTTCGGGATTTCTTTCTAATTTCAATGAGATCAATAACCTGCAAAATTCGCGCCAGGTCAATAATCACATACAATCTGAACCAATGTGACATATTTGGTATGGGCGGGATAGGGAGACCGTTCGCAACCGATTCATATTCTTGAACGCTAATGTCACCACCAGCGGTTTGTCCCTGCTTGGAATGGATGTGTGCGAAAGAATCCAGGGCTTCTTTTAGTAACAAGAACTCTTTTCTCAAGGATACGGACTCTATCGGCGTTGACTTGACCGTGCTTATAAAAGTGGCCAACGGATCAATATCAATTCCAAATGATGATATTCCTTTGGCAAGTGCTTCAACTTGTACCGTCCCACTTCCCATGAATGGATCAAGTATTTTGCCACTTTCATAAAAGGAATCAATAGCCCACCTAACAATCGGGGGATGAAATTTTGCAGGAAATTTGAACAGGGAATGCGTAAACTCCCGCTTGCCATTTGGAGTATCAATCCAATATGATTCCCCGTGCCTTGGTCTCCTGGGCAAACTATCAACAACCTCATGCCCTTTTTTACTTGGGTTTCTATAACTAATCTCTTTTACCATGATTATTTTTTGTTTTTTTCTTTCTTGTCAAGGTGGGTCAAACTCTTTAATAAAGCATTGCGCGAGGGGGAAGAAGGTTCCTGCTTAAGTGCAAGACCAATTTCGCTTAGCACTCTATCTGGATGCATCTGTAACTCTACAATGTCACCATGTATCGCGATAAATTCTGGTACTAACGCGGCTAGCGATTGGAGCCAGTCGTGGATTTCTTTCTTCTCCAGCGTTTTAAGTTTGTCACTTTGCCATTTTATATCAGCAATCTGAACAGACTCTTTTGTAGTAGTTTGCATGTTGTAGATCACATAGAGAATTTCAGAAATGGGCGGGACAGAAACAGGCTCGTTTACAAAATCCATAATCCATTTCTTGCTTTCCACAGGCGAGCAACACATCTGGAGTAAATCACGCAACCGATATAATCCTAATCTTTTGGTTGCTGCGGTCTCTACAAGAAGGGCAAAATCTTCGAGCTCAATAAGAGTTATCTTGCCCAAAAGTCTAGCGTTTTTGACAATCGCCGAGTCTTCCCCTTTTTCGTCAGAGAATTGCTTTCCAACTACAACGGCAAAATCAGCATTATATTCTTCCCTGTGACGAGCAATATCAACAGCATTAACATTACCAGTTTGCACACGTTCATTTTTAGTGCTTTTCGCATCATACGCAATTGAATATTTGGCAATACCATTGACATCTTGCCGCACACCCAGGTTGGCTGTTGCTAGACCATCTGGATCGCCAGACTTTCCCATAGGAATTACATCAAAGCCCAAACATCTAAAACCCTTGGCAAGTGCCCTTTCCAGACCTTTGTCATCGCCAGAAGCATCTCGAAGCATTCGAGCTACCAGAGATGCGCCCAAACGGTCGGACGAGTAAACCAATTCTCTCAAGAAGATATCTCTCTTAGAAAGAATATCGTTAATATCTTCGGAGCGTATGCCAAGACTATAGAGATGAGCTTCCGTCAGAATCTCGGCTATGCCCAGCACTTGAAAAGGCTCTGGGTTCTTGAAGAAGTCCTGGTAGTTGATATAGAAAGGATGAAGATTGTTTATTACTATTTTGTTCGTCATTGAGTCGAACATGGCGATCGGTGCGTCAACGCCAATTGAATCAAATACAACATCGGTTACAAACTCTTTTTCCGATTCAAGCGATGCCGTCTCGATCAACTTCTGTACAAATTGCTCTTTTTCTTCCTCGGTTAATCCTGTGGGTATTTTGGTTAATCGAGGGAGTGCAATTTGCCCCTGAACCGCTCTTGCAACCATTTCCACGACAGGTCGCTTAAGTAATCCTTGAGGTATTTTCCCAAGTCGAACTGAAAGTAGCTTTTTATTTTCATCATCTGACTGCCAATTTTCATACCAAGTAGCGGCTTCGTTGAATTTGCTCGCCAAGTACCTCTTAAGTTCCTCGGTAGCGTCTTTCTCGGCTACTCCTTCCCGACTTGAAAGCAATAAATCATTTAGACCGTCACAGTTAACAACTAGCCTGAACCGATTAAAGGTTTTATGAGAACGAGGACTAATTCCAAATAGTTCATCCTGCATGTTTATCAATCGACCCCTGACCATGACAAAAAAGCCATGGCTTCTTCCTCCCAGATCAGCGGATTTTCCAACAGTTAAAGTGTTTTCGTACACTTCTGCGTAGCCTGTAATCCTTCCCAATCGAGGAAGCGTTACGCCAAATCTTTCTTCGGCTGTTAATTTGCTGTTTTCATCATAGGGCAATTCGAGATTGACAGCAACTTTGTCGTTGTTCCCAATAATCCACTTTTTGAGTGGCTGAACGTCAAGTTTTGATGGAAATATTTCTGTGCCATTTAGGTAGCATTTGAAATTTGGTCTAATTGGCATAGCTGTTGATAGTACCCACTCTAGCCTTCCCAGTTTCAAATCCTTTACCATGGGTTTCAGATTGCTTAGCAACGTTACAGTCCAAGAGTCAATTTTGTTATTGAATAGTATATCTGGACTGAAATTGCTTTCATCCAATATTTCTAACGCCAATCTTGCATCGTCTTTGTTCAAGGATCTAACATCGAGAGTCAATTTTGAACTTTGGGCGGTTTGGTTGCTGTCCAGATTTGAATAAAACATGGTGACAGCAATGTAATTATCCTTTTGCTTACAAATGTGAGTCAACTGCTTCGCCAACACCCAAGTCGCTAACTTGCCGATCCCGAATTTTCCTATCGGCAACCTTTTGATTTTTCCTCGTTTATGCATTCCGACTTTTTTACTCTCCCCGATTTTCCATAGGTCTTTTAATCCATCAACATCCATACTCTCGCCATCATCTATCACTGCTATGATAGCATTTTCAGAATCCAAGTCTTTGGAGATAACAACATGTACCCAACTAGCCAAAGCATCAAATGAATTGACAACCAACTCCTCAATGGCTTTTGTAGGGCTTGAATAAAGGCCACCCGAAAATAACTCCAGAATTCTGTAGCTAATCTCAACAGGAATCTTTGTTGTCTTTTGACCGATTGTAGTGAAAATGGGATTTTGATCTGCCATGTATACCTTACCTTCTGCGTAAATGGAACAAGTGTGCTGTAATTATAAGCCAAATCTCAATGCCCACCAACCACGAAAGCACTTTCGTTTGTCAGGTCTCATGCGCGCCGCGGCTGGCCAAGGTCACCGCGTGGGGGAAGGCCATAATCGTCAGACTTTCGCGGAGACATGT
>DYKD01000139.1 GCA_020722765.1 Brevinema andersonii
TCCTCCCTTCGGTCGGAATGACATTCATTTTTGACAGGGGCTGAACTGTTACCGTAAATGTAATTTGTCAGTAGGCGTGCATAAGCGCTGTTAAAATTCACTCCATTGCCGGAAGTGCAATTCCGTATATGATTATCGTGGACAACCAAGCCATAATTGGTCGTTGTGCAATTCAGGTTCACAAAAGAAGAATGATGGACATCGTTGTTATAAAACGCTAGCCCAACCTGAGAGCCATTGCTTGTGAGACTGGCACCAGACCAATTATAGCCGAACTCATTATGGTGAATATCTTGTGACGAATTCGTGTAGGAGGTGTAGATTCCGACGGTGTTGTTATTGAACGTGCAATTTCGGATAGTGGGAGAAGAAATATAGCAATATGCACCCCAGCTTGCGTTTTGAATCGTGCAGTACTCTAAATGCACTCCCCGTCTACACTGGAATCCTCAAACTTGATGCCCCACCAATTGGAAAAGCCACATTTATTGAATGTTATGGGTTGGCTGGACGTGCCCTGAGCTTTTAGGCTGCCGTTAACAATTATTTTTTGCCGGCTGGTACACTAATTGTCACCCCTGGTGCAATTGCTAGTGTTTTTCCTGACGGAACTGTAACATCTCCGGTTAATGTGACGTTCTGATCCCATAACTCACTGTCGATTAAGGCACCTGATCTTGTTGGTCCCAAAGGCGCTAAGTTCAGTACGCCAAGATTGCCCCTAAATTGAGGATGCATACTTATATTGTATTGTTCTGCATATTCTACTGTTCTCGGGTCAGCATAAAGATGTATCTCCTGTGCAGAAACGACATGGCCTGACTGAGGATCGGCCTGGTCGTTCCTAATACCCTCCAGTACGTAATATGCATATATAGAGTTATTATCGGGTCCCCCGGTCCAGGCTAGTTCACCAGCAGTACATGCAGACGATATTTCGCCTCTTGTCATCTGGGTAGTGAAAATGCCCGTATGGCAAGCATTTAGAAAGCAGCAATACTGATTGAAGTTGCTTCCAAACGCATTTTGCAATGCTGAAGGGGTCAAAGTACCTGAATAGGTATGAAGCCCGGTATCGTAGCCATGACCGGAGAAAAAGAACAGTTCACTGTTGCCGGCGCTATTGGGCATCGCGCCGATATAACCAGTAATATTGCTGGTAGTTGCATCACTATTTGTACTTAGCCGAATATTGTTGCTGCTCCATCCTTGGTAATCAATCAGGTAATCTCTCATATCCACTGCATCATTATAACAATCAGGCCGATCTTCCCCACCGCCGGGATAATCACCGATGCCGACGCAGACGGCATGGTAGCTAGTGGCTTGTGCGGCTAGAACATGACAAAGCAATATTGCCACAATCGTATTTATGATCCAAACTCGTTTACTCATTTTGGATTCCTCTTTTTAGTCATAATCTTATCTCGCCATAAAACGGCCGGGTGAAGGTTCGGTTTGAGTAAAATTCGGCAGGAATTGTTGCCCATGAGTTTCGCTTCTTATTCGCGTATAGCTCTTAGCTTCTTTTGAAAAAGGGACCACAAAGTCACCTACCTGGCTCTTAAATCTCGACGTCACTTCCGGGTCGCCGTAGCGAAAAATATCTTCCCCATCCTCTCCCAGTCCTTTGGTTCCTAAAGCGAAAAAGCCTCCTTTCCTAAAGTGGATTATTGAACTCACTTGAACCAACTTTGTCCTCGTCTCCATATGAAAACCAAACTTGGATTGATTTGCGCATAGTACAACGCACTCACCGGGCGATATCTCTATACCACCCTGTTCTCGTATTTCCTGAGGCAAAACGTTCGGAGTTAATACCCAGTAAAAAGTAAATTTTTCCAGAATAAGCGGCCTGGTCGTTGGATTATATATCTCCAGCCAGCTTTTATCAGATTCGTTTCCGTTCAGATAAACCTCACTGAAAATAAGGCTTTCTCGTTTTAATTGAGCTGACAGCGGCACAGCAATGCATGCAACCGCGATAAAGATTAGTAGAAAAGTTCTATATTTCATTATGTTGTTCATCTTGGTCCTCCAATTTTCCAGATTTCGCATAATATAGTGCAAAACAGAATTATTCTCATCCGCCCCATCTTCCAGCCACTGAATAGATGGGGCAAGAAATATAAATTTTAAACATCTCCTAATGATTTGACAAAAAAAGCAGATTCCTAACATTATAGTAATTCCTTCATTTTTATTTCCATGTAACCTCGACACCACGCGCTTTTAGGGCAGGAATATATTCATTGACTGATATTTCATCCAATGGGTTACCATCCAGCCCAACAATATCTCCCTTTCCTATGCCAGAATTATCGACCAGAGGTTTGATATTAGTGATTCGATTGTCCCAGAGCCGGACATATCTCAAATTAGGTAAATCTCTCAGCGGTGAAATATCTGAAATGTAGTTTTTTTCAAGAGCCACCCATTCCAGTTTTTGCATGGTGGTCAACGAAGAGATATTATAAATGCGATTCCATGCCAATTTCATAACCTTCACATTTACTAAAGATATCAAGCGCGATATATCCCCTACGCTGCACCTATTAAGCCACAGAAGTTCCAATCTATGCATGCCAGATAAGGCAGATAAATCATCGAGACTTGCATCAGACAGCCACAATTCTCTTAGGTTTTTCACATTTGAAAGCGCTGAAATATCGTTGACTGGGTTGTATTGCAAATTTAGAAATTGCAGCATGACTAAGTTTTTCAATGGGGAGATATCCGTTATCAAATTGCTATCCAAACCCAACCACTCCAGGTCAGCCAGCTCTGCCAGAGGTCTGATATCACTAATTTTCCGATTTTGGGTGAGATTCAAAACCTTGAGTTTTGTCAGAGTCGCAATGGGAGAGATATCAGAAACACTCTGATGTCCCATTTGTAATGACCTCAAGTTGCCACAGTGTTCAATACCTCTTAAGGATGCAATCTCTTCCGCAATATCAGAATATCGCAACGAATCCAGCGACAACAACATGTCGTCGCTCAATTTTTCAGTCTGGTTCTTTAGCATAAATCGAACTGCAATTTCCAAGTTTCGATCTTCGAATATGTTCTGGGGATTTGAGTTTGCCGTCACTATTACTTCATCCGGTGCGCTTGCATTGGTTCCACTTGGATTGCCCGGTGTAACACCGGTTCTAACGATCAATTTAAAGCTATAGACCCCTTCTTTTACAAAACCGATCTGTTGTACAAAGTTTTCATTGCCGGAAAATATTTTAACCTTTGCCGGATTGCTCTCACCTTGGATCCATTCATACCAATCAATTGATCCACTGCTCTTACTGGCATCCAAAATCGCATAGCTTCCAACTATAGTTGTTTGGTCGAAGCCAGCATTGGCAATGAGCTTTTTATCTCCCATATCAAATGTGTTCCTACATGCACTGGTACAAAGGAATAGTGCCATTATTAGTATTTGAACTTTCTGTCGCAGCATGGTATTATGTTTTTCTTTCTGCAGTCCATTAAGGGGACACAATTTCTAGCATTGAAGCGAAAATACTTCCTTTTCTTACTGACTTTGTTCCGCCCGACCTTGTTTGACAGAATTGGGAGCGCTAAGAAGGCGGGCAATCTTGCGCCACCGAATTATGGAATATATCAAAGTGCTATTTGTAGAAAACCCGGGGGAAGCATAAAAGTCTGCCTGGTGTCAAACGTTCCATGCCGAAGAAGCTCATTCAACAGGCTTTTATCCCCGCCCTTTATAACCGAGAAAAGCTCAGTAGACCTGTTAATCCGTCCCGTGAGAGAAAATGGGGCATTCACTTTCTAACGTACAATCAAGTCAAATTTGGCAAAATGTCAAGAGAAATTTTTAGATGATAGAATCCGCGTGCGGAAGGCTCCGGACCTCCCGCACTATTGTGATTTTTACCTTGTTGCTCGCATCTCCGGCAGAGATTCACATTCCCATTCATAACAGTGCCAGAAGAAAACGGCTGAGCAGAAAAGGCATGACAGCAGGTCACGGCAGCAATGTCATCTTCTGCGTCTTTACAAACTCACCCGCTTGCATGCGG
>DYKD01000140.1 GCA_020722765.1 Brevinema andersonii
AACTCTAATAAAATTAAATTACCATAGAATTATTAAAATATTCTTCATAAAGTATTTAAAATAAGAATATAGAATATGTCCTGTTTTGAGGAAATCTCAAGTTCTTCAAAATAGGTAGCCTACAATTTTTATTCACTCACCTTTTCAGGATGGCCATTCGTCAAAAAAAATTGATTTTTTTGTTTTTTTGATGTATTTTGTATATAGATTTAAAAATCAACTTATTATAAAATCACCCGCTGCTTGCCTAAGGACTTCTCAACTTCCGATTTCCTGAGGCTTTCAGCCTGAAAAAACTAATAGCTATGAAAACAAAACACTCCTTCCACTTTCGCCTTTCTCCTTTCGCCTTTCGCCTTCTCCCTTATCTTCCTGTGCTCTGCGCTACTGACGCTCCTCTTCGTTGGTCAGCACCTTCGGTCAGCGCCAGATCCCTCAGCAATACTGACAACCTTAACTATACTAACGAAAAATATATATTGCTATGAAATCAAAAATTTTTCTCATCACCCTTCTTACCCTGAGCTCTATGCTCTGTGCTCTGCGCAACCTTGAAGCCCAGGTACCTTAAGGTTTCAATTACCAGGCCATCGCCCGCAACGGCGACGGCAACCTGATAACAGGGGTTACTATTAAGGTAAAACTTTCGATACTCTCCGACACCACAGGCTTTTACAATGGTACAGGCGGTGTTTATGTTTGGGAAGAGGAACACACAGGTGTTGTGACCAACTCATCAGGAATATTTACAATTGTGTTGGGCAGTCCCACTGCAACAAAGGTTCAGGGTAGCGCAGCAAGTTTCAGTGAAATCGACTGGTCACCTGCTGACCTTTTTGTCGGAACCAAAATTGCAATATCGCCGGATTATGTGTATAAAGTTATGGGCTCTGCAAAGCTCTGGTCGGTACCTTATGCATTGAGGGCAGATGATCTTGGAAGTTCTGTTAAAAAATTAACAGTAGAGGGCGAGACTACCAGTATGGAAGAACCACTGTTCGAGGTAAAGAATAAAAACGGAAGGACTATATTCGCTGTCTATAATGAAGGCGTTCGCGCCTGGGTCAGTGACGGTGATGCAAAGGGAGTAAAAGGCGGTTTTGCAATTGGCAGTTTTGACAACTCAAAGGGAGAGAGAGATCTTTTTGTAGTCTCAACCGACAGCATAAGGGCGTATATATATGATGATCCCCTGAACAAGGGAGTAAAGGGTGGTTTTGCCATCGGAGGTTTTGATGCATCAAAAACACTTACAAACGATTACCTGCTTGTCAGTCCCGACAGTGTAAGGATATATCTTGATCATAATACAGGAAAAGGAGTAAAGGGAGGCTTTGCTATTGGCAGCTTTGACCCGACAAAGGGAATGGAGCAGGAGTACTTAAGAGTAAGCCGCGACAGTGTAAGGGTTTACATAGATGACGAAACTACCAAGGCTGTGAAGGGAGGTTTTGCCATTGGCAGCTTTGATGCGAGTAAAGCAGGAAAGGCGACTTTTTTTGATGTATCTCCTAACACGAGCGACATAATCCTTTCAGAGAACAGGATATTGTGGTATCCGGTAAAGAATGCTTTTCTGACTGGACGGATAAAAATTGACCATCCCGACAGTATTGGAATTAATTCGTTTTCGAGCGGTTATGAGTCGAAGGCTAAAGGGCAATATTCCCAGGCTTTAGGCTATCAGGCAATTGCAAGGGGAGATTATTCAACAGCCATTGGAAAAAACGCTGTGGCTAATAAGGTTAACGCCTTTGCGTTCGGAGAAAACGCCAGTGCAAAAAATGAAGAGAGTTATGCATTTGGCAGGGAAGCAATAGCCGAGGGTTTTCGCAGCTTTGCCTTTGGAAGTGCAGGGGTTGATTCAGCCGGT
Source organism: Brevinema andersonii (assembly GCA_020722765.1). Classification (GTDB taxonomy): domain Bacteria; phylum Spirochaetota; class DYKD01; order DYKD01; family DYKD01; genus DYKD01. The sequence goes on from DYKD01000140.1 coordinate 1,874, forward strand.
CAGGTAACAGGTGCTGCTTATGCTAAGAAGGATTATTCATTTGTTATCGGACAAGGCTCACAGGCACTGGGAAAAGGAGCATTCACAATGGGATTGGCCGATACAGCAAGTGGAGATTATTCTCTTACGCTTGGTTATAGTTCTTCAAACAAAGCATATTTCAGCATTTCAATAGGTACTTATACAAAAGCCTCGGGAGGAGCTTCCACTTCAATAGGCTATAAAACCCAATCAAAAGGAGGTTATTCAACTGCAATAGGAAGGGAAGCGACTGCTGGCGGTATGAATTCTATAGCATTAGGTATGTATTCAAATGCAATAGGAGAAACTTCTACTTCAATTGGAGGATGGACAGAAGATAGCGGATTCAGATCCTCGGCGTTTGGTTTAAGCTGTAAAGCACAGGGAGATTATTCAGTTGCGATTGGTAATGGCGCTACTGCAACCGGTCAAAATTCAGTCTCTTTAGGAGCAGGAAGTGCAGGTGGCACAAATTCTGCTGCAATCGGATACAATGCGACAACTACAGGTGATAGATCTGTCGCAATCGGATCTGCAACCACTCCGGGTTATGCATCAAGAGCTTTCGGTTATATTGCTGAAGCATATGGCAACTATTCAACAGCCTTAGGTTCATGGCCAAGGTCACTCGGAGAATATTCCACTGCTATTGGCCATTATCCTGAGGCCCAGGGAATAGGCTCATTAGCACTGGGAGATCATACTGTTTCAGGGGCTGATTATTCAACTGCAATCGGTTCACATACATGGACATTATCGGGTTATGAGATTGCTGTAGGAAGATATAATACTCTTTATGTACCCTATTCATCTAACGGCTGGGATATCAGAGACCGACTATTTGTAATTGACAATGGTACAAGCTTATCACCGGGATCAAATGCATTGACTGTATTAAAAAGCGGAAGAATAGGGCTACAAACTGTCACATCACCTGTATATGCACTGGAACTTCCCAATAACAGTGATCCTGGTATTGGCCAGGCCAGAGCTTATGCATGGGCAACCTATTCCGACGGAAGGGCGAAAACGGAACGGCTACCCCTTTCCTACGGTCTGGATGAAGTGATGCAACTGAACCCTCAATCCTATAATCATCACAGCACGGAAGTCAAGAATGGCAGGATCGAAATTAAACCGGAGGGTGCAATGGATATAGGCCTCATAGCTCAGGAGGTTTATGATGTTATCCCTGAAGCAGTCGGCAGGCCTGCCAGCGAAGAAAGCGACCTGTGGAGCTTGTCGTATGATAAGATTGTTCCTGTACTGGTTAAGGCCATCCAGGAGCAGCAGCAACAGATCGAATCTGACAGGGAAGAAAACCGTCAACTCAGGACTGAGCTCGAATCCCTTAAAGAACACCTTTCTGTCCTTGAAGCGATGATTGAAAACAAATAAGAGTGTTGAGTTATTGATATATATGACTTAATCACCACAGAGAACACAGAGTGGCACAGAGGATTTACAGAGAATCTCTGTCAGTATTTTCTCCGTGGCGCTCAGGCATATGGGTTGGGACTCCGTGAACTCAGTGGTGAAAAAATTATAACACAGCTCCTGCCAGATTAAATGCCTCAGCAAGAAAGAACGTATTCTTTTCTTTATCTCACCACAGAGAACACAGAGTGGCACAGAGGATTTACAGAGAATCTCTGTCAGTATTTTCTCCGTGGCGCCCAGGCATGTGGGTTGGGACTCCGTGAACTCAGTGGTTAAAAAAAATTACTCTCCTGACCTCCCATCCCACCAGTAATCAGCACTGATTTTAGCGGGTCAAATTACCGGGTGCTTAGTCCTGGGTCATGGCTCAGGCTATAATAATTTGACTGGTATGCCAAACATCTTTGTTGGTTACCAGTCGGGTTCATCAAACATTTCTGGCGAATCCAATATTTTTCTTGGTATGCAGACAGTTTTATGAACAATTCGGGTAGCGGTAATATTTTTGTCGGACCCTATTCCGGATATGAAATAACGACGGAATCAATAACATATTTCTTGGTGGGTCATCGGGTTATAGCAATCAATCCGGATCCAGCAATATTTATATAACGTGAGTTCGATATAGATTAAAAAGATAAAGCCATCGATTCATCGATGATCTCCAGATTAAGAGATGG